>NZ_JAGTPI010000019.1:0-90452 GCF_021147825.1 Pseudomonas quasicaspiana | reverse complement strand
GGGCAAACCGGCAGGGATGCCGGTTTAGCCGCCTCAGGCCATGGATGGCCGGTGGCGGCGGCCCCACGCAGCAATGTCGGAGTACGGGCATGCCGAGCGACAGCGAGGCACCCAGTGGTGGGGCAAGAGCGTTTTGCTTACTTTTGCGCTGTTCAAAAGTGAGGCGCTGTAAAAGCGCAACCAATATCCGCAGCAACCGCAATAACGGATATACACCCAAACCCCGGTATTGACACTAAACCCAAACCCAAACCCAACAAGCAGCTTGAGCGTTACAACCTGTAACTGATAGCTTGACCCCACACCGCTAAAAGCCCTCCCGGATCGCCAGCCCAATGAATCGAAACGAACTGCGCAAGGCCGACATCAACCTGATGGTGGTTTTCGAAACCTTGATGCAAGAGCGCAACGTCACTCGCGCGGCCGAAAAACTCTTCCTCGGCCAACCAACGATCAGCGCCGCCCTCAACCGATTGCGGGCGCTGTTCAATGATCCACTGTTCATACGCGTCGGCCATCGCATGGAACCCACCGCCAGAGCACAAGAGATCATCCACCACCTGTCGCCCGCGCTGGACGCCATGTCCGTCGCCCTAAGCCTGACCCGCGAGTTCGACCCGGCAAGCAGCGACATGACCTTTCGAATCGGCCTTTCGGATGACGTCGAATACAGCCTGATGCCCGCCCTGCTACGTGCGATTCGTGAAGAAGCACCCGGCGTTGTACTCGTCATCAAACAGGTCAACTACTGGAATATCTCGGAACTGCTCATGTCCGGTGAAGTGACCGTTGGCGTGTGCCTGACACGAGAACTGCCTGCCAATGCCAAACGCAAACTGCTGCGCTCGATACAGCCGATGGTGGTACGTGCCGACCAGTCGGCAACACCCATGACACTGGACGAGTACTGCTCACGCCCGCATGTGGTGGTGTCGCATGTGGCCAATATCAGCAGCTTCGCCGATGAATGGCTCGATGCCATTGGCCGCAAGCGGCATGCCGTGCTGTCCGTTCCGCAATACAGCACGCTGCCCGCGCTGATGGCGGGCACCGATTTGCTGTGCAATCTCCCGGATCACCTGACTCAGGCGATGATCAATACCGGCAGGCTGTACGGCGAACCCCTGCCCTTCATCACGCCCAATCTGGAGCTATCCATGACCTGGTTGAGCGTCATGGACACCGACCCGGCTGAGCGCTGGCTGCGCAATCGACTGGAAGAGTTCATGGGAGACCGCGACAGGGTCTCCCCGATTCTCTGAGAAGGTAAAATCAGCCGAAACGGCCGGTGATGTAGTCTTCAGTCTGGCTTTTCGAAGGCTTGGTGAAGATGGTGTCAGTGTCGCCGTGTTCGATCAGTTCACCCATGAACATGAACGCGGTGTAGTCCGAGCAACGCGCCGCCTGCTGCATGTTGTGGGTCACGATGATTACCGTGAATTGCTCTTTGAGTTCAGTAATCAGTTGCTCGATACGGCCAGTGGAAATCGGGTCGAGGGCTGAAGTCGGCTCATCGAGCAACAATACTTGCGGACGCAACGCGATGGTGCGGGCGATACACAGACGCTGCTGCTGACCACCGGACAACCCGGTGGCGCTCTTGTTGAGTTTGTCTTTGACTTCGTCCCACAACGCGGCACCGCGTAGTGCCTCTTCCACGCGATCTTCCATCTCGCGACGCGACAGCTTTTCGTGGTGTTTGATGGCGTAGGAGATGTTGTCGTAGATCGACATCGGGAACGGCACAGGCTTCTGGAACACCATGCCCACGTGGCTGCGCAGGCGGTTCATCGAGTAGCCCGGCGCCAGAATGTTCTCGCCGTTGAGCAGCACTTCACCTTTCGCTTCCTGCTTCGGGTACATCGCGTAGATACGGTTGAACACGCGCAACAGGGTCGACTTGCCGCAACCCGACGGACCAATGATCGCGGTAATGCGTTTTTCCGGGATGATCATGTCGATGGATTTCAGCGACTTCTGTTCGTTGTAGAAAAACTCCAGACCACGAACTTGAATCTTGGTTTTTTCATTGGCAAGGGAAAGGTTATTCATCAAGACGCCCTATTGCGCAAAAGAATTAAGCGGGAAGCGAGGCTGAGGACCAGCACGAAGAGTGTCATGACCAGAGCGCCAGCCCAGGCCAGAGAGTGCCAATCGTCAAATGGGCTCATGGCGTACTGGAACACCACGACCGGTACGCTGGCCATCGGCTTGAGCAGATCACTGCTCCAGAACTGGTTGCCAAATGCGGTGAACAACAGCGGAGCGGTTTCGCCGGTGATTCGGGCCAGCGCCAGCAGGACGCCTGTTACCACACCGGCCTTGGCGGCACGCAGTACGATCTGCAGGGTCAGTTTCCATTGCGGCACACCCAGGGCCAGCGCGGCTTCGCGCATGGTTGATGGCTGCAGTTGAAGCATTTCATCAGTGGTGCGAACCACCACAGGGATCACCAACAACGCCAGGGCCAGCGCACCGGCAATCGCCGAGAAGCCCACTTTGTGATCGGTCCACTCATTGAGTGGCAGGATCACCGCGGTGTACACAAACAGACCCAGGACGATCGAAGGTGCTGACAGCAGAATGTCGTTGACGAAGCGCACCGCGTTGCCCAGTTTCGAGTAACGGGCGAATTCAGCCAGCCACACGCCAGCCATCAGGCCAATCGGCGTACCGATCAACAGGCCGATACCGGACATCAGCACGCTGCCGTAAAAGGCGTTCGCCAGACCGCCTTCAACACCTGGCGGTGGCGTCATGCCGCTGAACAGTCGCAGGTTCAAGGCATCCACACCGTTGATGATGGTGGTCAGCAGGATCCACACCAGCCACAACAGGCCGAAGGCCGTCGCAGCGCAACTGAGAACCATGGCAGCCTTGTTCTTGAGGTCGCGAACCCGATACAGGCTCTCGTTGCCAGTCACATCCTTACTCATAACCCCTCCTTGCGGGACAGACGCGACAGCATGATGCGGGCCAGGGCCAGCACGATGAAGGTCACTACGAACAGCAGGAAGCCCAGGGCAATCAGCGACGAGCGATGCAGGTCGGTGTATGCCTCGTTGAACTCGTTGGCGATCACCGAAGCAATCGAACTGCTTGGCATCATCAGCGACGCCGAGAACTGGTGGGAGTTACCCAACACGAACGTCACTGCCATGGTTTCACCCAGTGCGCGACCGAGCCCGAGGAAGATGCCGCCCACTACCGCGGAACGGGTGTAGGGCAGAACGATGTCCCAGACCACTTCCCAGGTAGTGCCGCCCAACGCGTACGCGGACTCTTTAAGGGTGGTAGGTACACTTTTGAAGACTTCGACCATGACCGAGGTAATGAACGGCGTGATCATGATCGCCAGCACGATGCCGGCGGTGAGCATGCCGATACCCAATGGCGGCCCTTGGAACATCGGGCCGATAAAGGGCAGTTCGCCCAGGTTCTCATTGATCCACGGTGCGATATGTTCAGCCATGTAAGGACCGAATACGAACAGGCCCCACATGCCGTAGATGATCGAAGGAATACCCGCCAGCAGTTCGATAGCCGAAGAGATCGGCAGGCGCAACCAGGGCGGCGCTACTTCAGTCAGGAAAATCGCGATGCCGAAGCTCACCGGAACGGCGATCAGCAAAGCCAGAAAGGAGGTCACCAAAGTACCGTAGATCGGCACCAGTGCGCCAAACTTGCCATCGACCACGTTCCACTCGGTGCTGGTCAGAAAGCCAAAACCGAACGTCTGGAATGCAAGGCTGCCGCCCCACAAGGTCGAAAGTGCGATACAGCCGAGCAATGCCAGAACCAGCATTGCAGCACCGCCCATGGTGCGCTTGAACCAGCGATCATGACGCTGATCGCGAGCCGCTCGGCGCTCACCCTCGGAGACGGAAGCAGGGATCGCAGCGGACAAATATTGGGTGTTTTCAGTCATCTTGGGTCCACTCGCAAAGAAACCCTGTCATCGCTTCACGATGACAGGGGTGAGCCGGAGAAACGTCGAATTACTTGGTGAACTCGGTTTTCCAGTAGTCCTCAACCTTGGTGACCAAGGCTTTCGGCAGTGCTACGTAGGACAGGTCTTCAGCTTGTTTCTGACCGTTTTCCAGGGACCACTTGAAGAAGTCAAAAGCAGCAGCGCTTTGCTCTGCGTTCTTGGCCTTCTTGTACATGATGATCCAGGTCGTCGCGGTGATCGGCCAAGCGGTTTCACCCGGGGCGTTGGTCATGATCAGGTTGAAGTCTTTAACGCTGTTCCAGTCGGCAGTGTCAGCTGCGGCAGCGAAGGCTTTGGCGTCTGGCTTGATGAACTTGCCAGCGGCATTCTTCAACTGGGTGTAAGACAGTTTGTTGGTTTCAGCGTAGGAGTGCTCAACGTAGCCGATCGAACCTTTGATCTGCTTCACGTAGGCAGAAACGCCTTCGCTACCCTTGCCACCTACCCCGGCTGGCCATTGAACGGTCGAACCGAACTTCAGCTTCTCGTTCCACTCCGGGCTGACTTTGCTCAAGTAGTTGGTGAAGTTGTAAGAAGTACCCGAACCGTCCGAACGGTGAACAACGGTGATGGCCTGGTCTTTCAGCTTGTCTTTCAGCTCAGGGTTCAAGGCAACGATGGCTGGATCGTTCCACTTCTTGATTTCACCCATGAAGATTTTGGCCAGTACCGGGCCGTCCAGTTTCAGCTGGCCTGGCTCGATGCCTTCAACGTTGATGATTGGCACGATACCGCCGATCACGCTCGGGAATTGACCCAAGCCGCCTTTCTCAAGGTCTTCGGCAGACAGAGGAGCATCGGATGCGCCGAAGTCAACGGTCGCGGCCTTGATTTGAGCGATACCGCCGCCGGAACCGATCGACTGGTAGTTGATGCGGTTGTCGGCAGACTTGCTGTAATTCTGCGACCACGCGGAGATAACCGGGAAGACGAAACTCGAACCAGCGCCTGTTACGTCTACCGCATGAGCCATACCACTCAGGCACATCGAAGCGAGCAGAACCGACAAGCGTTTTTTAGTCAGCAGAATCACGGCGATACCTCAACAAGGGAAATTTGGTGGCCCGTCCATGGGAAGGCCCGATGCGGATTTAATCCTCTGAATGTTGCGGTTTCATGACAATCAGTCGAGTTGTGTCATCCAAAGACCTTTTATGTAGGTTTGGGCTTACAACGAAAACCCTGAGAACGGGGGTTTCGCGCAATAAAATCAAGGGTTCAAGGGTTTTCAAGGCATACCTGCCCCGCTACTAGCTCTACGCCACCATTCTTATAACTGAGGAGCGATACGCCATTGGTCGGGGCTTTCGGCACCTATTTCACTACCCCGTGCACCAATGCAAGTAACCCCCTAACAACAATGGAGACGCATCTCATGAACAAGTCCAGATTAACGGCCCTGGCGCTGGCCAGCCTTATGACAGTGGCGACCGGCGCGGCCATGGCTGGCTCCACCGGCCCGACCAATCCCGTAGATGGCTCGGCCAAGACCCCGCCTCCTGTCTTGAAGAAAAACACCGATGGCAGTTCATCTGGCTCAGAAGGTACAAGCCCTGGCACTAAAGGCATGGACCCTGAACCGCAGAAAGGCGGCGCTGAAGGCGGCGGGATGAAGAATGACCAGGGTATGGGCGGCAGTGGTGGCGGCAGTGGCGGTGGCGAAGGTGGGTCGAGCGGCAGTAAGTGATCCGACTTGCGCAAATGTCTGTTTAGGCATAACCCGTTACGTGAATTGAAATGCCTTTTATATAGGTCTGCAGGAGCGCGGCCGTCGTCCAGACGCCGCGCTGGCCCGTAGCAAACGAAGGGGTCGTAGGAAGGCAATGCCCCTGACGAAAGAAGCAAGGCGAATGTACCTACGTCCTTCCGGCTAAAGCCGGTCCTGCGAGATCCCGATATTTCAGTGACTTATGTGCTCGTGCGCTCCTACAGGTCCGTGGTTGCTCCAGCAGCATGGCTCATGACTCAAAGCAGCGCACTGCCTGCACTTGCTGGTGCACATCCCCCTGAAAAATTCCACTCCCACCTTTCCAAAAATATAATCAAACTCATATAAATCAGTCATTTAGAGCAACCTTAGAGACCTTGGCATCAAATCTGCTTTATCGAGATACAAGTGGGATACCACCTGTATCCAGAGATAAACGCTCGTTGATCAAGGCCTTTCAGCTCATGAGTTCTCCGTCAGCCTGCCCGACGCAGGTGGTATTAAAGCCGCTCACCGCAGAAGCATTCGCACCCTTTGGAAATGTCCTCCAACTGGGTGACGGACCGCGTCGTCAGCATGTCACTGGTGCCGTTGAACGTACCGACCATGCCCGCAAGCCACAACTGTGGATCGCCACCGTGCAACAGGCGGTGACCTTGCCGCTGACACTGAAGGCGCTGGAGCGCCACCCCTTCTCGGCTCAGACATTTATCCCTCTCAATGCCTGCCCTTATCTGGTGGTGGTTTGCCACACCGATGACAGTGGCCTGCCGGACCTGCACACCTTGCAGGCGTTCCGCGCCAGCGGCGATCAGGGCGTGACCTATAAGCGCAACGTCTGGCACCACGGTCTTTCAGTGCTTGAGGCACGTGCCCAGTTCGTAGTGTCCATGGCCTTCACCGGGGAACAGAACGACGACGTCTTCACCCCCCTGCAAACGTCCATCGAACTGCTGGAGGCTTGAACCTGATGACACAGCACACCCGTGACTTCATCGGCTATGGCGCTAACCCGCCGCATCCGAACTGGCCAGGCAGAGCGCGGATTGCGCTGAACTTCGTGATCAATTACGAGGAAGGTTCGGAGCCCTCCATCGACGACGGTGACGGGTTTACCGAATCGGGCCTGACTGAAGGTGGAGCCGGTTCGTTCGAGGGGCGTGATCTGGCTGCCGAATCGATGTTCGAATACGGCAGCCGGGTGGGTTTCTGGCGTCTGGCCCGCCTGCTCTCGGAACGCGGCATGCCCGCCACGGTTTATGGCTGTGCACTGGCGCTGGAGCGCAACCCCGAGGTGGCTCAAACCATCCGCGATCTCAACTACGACGTCTGCGCCCATGGCTGGAAGTGGGAACGCCATCAACTGCTGAGCGAAGCCGAAGAGCGCGAACGCATCCGGCGCACGGTACAAAGCATCACTGAAACCACCGGCGAGCGTCCGTATGGCTGGTATTGCCGTTATGGCGCCGGGCTCAATACCCGACGCCTGCTGATGGAAGAAGGCGGCTTTCTGTATGACAGCGACGCCTATAACGACGAACTGCCCTATTGGCACCGTGATGACTCAAAAACCCACCTGATCCTGCCTTATAGCCTGGCAAACAACGACGCCAAGTTCATTCGCGGCGGCATGAGCACCGGGCAGCAGTTTTTCGAATACCTGCGCGACAGCTTCGACATGCTCTACGCCGAAGGCCTGACCGCGCCGAAGATGATGTCGGTGGGCTTGCATACGCGAGTGGTCGGCCACCCGGGGCGCGCCGCCGGACTGGCACGCTTTCTCGACTATGTGCAACAGCACGATCGGGTCTGGGTCTGCCGCAGGCTCGACCTCGCACGACACTGGTACGCCGAACACGGCGCCTGAACTTACCCATTCACCTTTAAAGCTCTTACCTTCAGAGACAGGACGACCCCGTGGCCATGAATCGAGTATTTCGCAAGGCGCTGTTGATCTGCACTTCCAGCCTGTTGCTGGCATCCGCTGGATTGCATGCAGAGGAATCTGAACACCCGCAAGACAAACCCCTGATCGTAGGCAGCGACTTTGGCGTGGCCCCGTGGATCATGCGCGGCACCAGCGGCCCGGAAGGTTTCGGCGTCGACCTGGTCAGCGAGATCTCCAAGCGTCTGAAGCGTCCGGGTGTCGAGATCGTGGATATCAATTTTTCGGGGCTGTTCGCCGGACTGTTCTCCAAGCGCATCGAGTTCACCGTCAACCCGACCACCATCACCGCCGAGCGCTCGGAGCGGATGTTGTTCTCGCAACCGATCATGTCCACCGGCAACGGCTTCATGGTTAAAGCGGCCAACGACATGAAAGGCTTCGATGACCTCAAGGGCAAGGATGTGGCGGTCAATCGCGGCACCATGTCCGACACATGGGCCACTGCGAACGCCGAGAAGTATGGCTTCAACGTGCAGCGCTACGACACCTTCCCCGATACCGTTCAGGCGTTGATGACCAACCGCGCGTTCACGGCCATCAACGAAGTACCAACCACTGTCTATGCCGCCAGCAAGAACAAAGCGATCAAGGTGGCCTTCAAGGACCTCAGTTCGCCGCGCAACTTCGGCTATGCCTTCCGCCTCGACAACGAGGAGTACCGCAACAAGGTCGACGACGTTATCAAGTGCATGAAAATGGACGGCACCATGGCCCGCCTGCACGAGAAATGGTACGGCGCCAAACCTGAAGACGGCTCAGCGGTGACCACGGTCTATCCAGGCTACGGCGCTCCTGGCTTCAAAGGCTACGTGGCGACGTCCCCGGCACCGGTATGCAACTGAAGCAGGCTAAAGGCGAAGTTTGAATGGAAGCGCTGATCGAAAACTTCTTCAATCTGCCAGTGATGGTGGGCGCCCTGCCCGCCATGCTGCCGGGGTTCGGGCTGACTGTGCTGGTGTCGTTGCTGGTGATTGTCTTCGGACTGACCTGCGGCCTGGCCCTGGCGATTCTGCGCTCGCTGCAACTGCGCGGGGTCAATGGGCTGATCACCTTCTACGTCGATGTGTTTCGCACCTTGCCGCAGCTGGTGATCATCATCTTCCTGTACTTCGGCATGCCGTATATGGGCGTGACGCTGTCGCCACTGGTGACCACCGTGCTGGCGCTGGGCGCTGTGCTGTCGGCGTTTGCCTGCGAGATCTTTGTCTCTTGCATGCAAGCGTTACCCAAAGGCCAGACCGACGCTGCAAAGGCGTTGGGTTTCGGCCGGTTGCGGACACTGTTCATGATCGTATTGCCACAGGCGATCCGCATGGCCGTGCCATTGCTGACCAACCGGGCGATTTCCATCAGCAAGGGCACCGCGCTGGGCACGGCCGTGTCGCTGCCGGAAACCCTGGGTCAGGCCCAGAGTTACATGTCCATCGTGGCCAACCCGTCACCGCTGACCCTGGCGGCCGGGTTCTATCTGCTGTTGTTCATCCCGCTGGTGATCCTGAGCCGCTGGCTCGAACACTCCAGCCACAAAGGTCGCTGATATCGCCATGGATATGTTTCTCGAAAACTTCGCTAACCTCGATTCGCTGCTGATGATCTATCCGCTGCTGCTTCAGGGGCTGAAACTGACCTTTCTGTTGAGCATCGTCACCCTGCCCCTGGCGCTTCTTGCCGGTCTGCTGCTGGCGATTCTCTACAGCTTCGATATTCGGGCTCTGCGCGGAGCAGTGCTGGTCTATATCGACATTTGTCGCTCGTTTCCCGTGGTGGTGCTGCTGGTGCTGATCTACTTCGGTCTGCCTTCCGTGGGCTGGCAGATCAGTGGGTTCAACGCCGCAGTGCTGGCCATGGTGCTCAACCACTCCGGCTACTTTGGCGAGATCTTTCGCACCGGGGTCAAATCGATCCCTCAGGGTCAGTACGAAGCCGCACGGGCCCTGGGTTTTCGCCCGCTCCGGCTGGCGGTGATGATCGTTTTGCCCCAGGCGATCCGCAATGTGTTCGCGCCCCTGGCGGGCAACTCTCTTGAGCTTGTGAAAACCACCTCCATCGCCGCAATGGTGGCGCTGCCCGAGCTACTGCGCTCGGCGCGAGTGGCTCAGGAACAGACTTACAACCCCACGCCACTGATGGCCGCAGCGCTGATCTTCTTCGTGCTGCTCTGGCCGTTCGCCCGCTGGGTCGCCCGTCTGGAACGGCGGATGCTGGTCACTCGCTAAGTACGTCCGCCCCTCACTATTTTTCAGGAGCAGTCATGTCGACTCTCATCACTGGCGGCAGTGGTTTCATCGGTCTGGCACTGGCCGAACAGCTATTGCGCAACGGACAAACCGTGGTGCTCTTCGATCGCCAGCCAGCACCGTCGGCACTACTGGATGCGTTCCCCAAAGGGGCCGTGGAACAGGTCACGGGCGATATTCGCGATGTGGCCTTGTTAAAAAGCGTCATGGCGCAGCATTCGGTTGATCAGGTGGTTCACGCCGCCGCGATCACCCCGGACCTGCAACGCGAGACCCGCGATGCCAGCACCGTGCTGGACGTCAATATCAATGGCACCGTCGCGCTGGTCCTGGCCTGTACAGAGCAACCGTCAGTACGCCGGGTGCTGTTGGTCAGTTCGGTGGCGGTGTATGGCTTTGCGCCGCCACCCGGCCCGACCTACCGCGAGGATCAGGCCTGGCCGCAGCCCACCGGTCTGTATGGCATCAGCAAGCTGGCCTCTGAACACATTTCCCTGCGCATGGCCGAGCTGCATGGCCTGGATCTTTGCATCGCGCGGCTGGGCCCGGTGTTTGGCCCTTGGGAATACGCAACCGGGGTTCGTGACATGTTGAGCCCCCACACCCAGACCCTTGAAGCAGCTCTGAATCATCAGGAAGCCTGCCTGCCGCATAGTTTGCTCGCCGACTGGATCTATTCCCGTGACGCAGCTGACGCTCTGGTGCGGCTGCTGACCAGCACAACCCTCAAGCACAGGCTCTACAACGTCGGCGGCGAGGTTCAGACCGATCTGCCGCAATGGTGCGCGCACCTGAGCGAACGCTGGCCGACCTGGTCCGCGCGCCTCGCGCAGCGCCCGGAAGACGCCACCGTCCGGTATGGACTGCCCGGCACCCGTCCAGCGTTATCCACCGAGCGTCTGCGCCAGGACACCGACTGGTCTCCCGCCCATTCCTTGGCCGAGGCCGCAACCGACTACCTGCACTGGCGATCACAGATCGCTGCCAGCTAACTGGAGAATTCCGGCATGGGCCGTCTTACTGATAAATCGATCCTCATCACCGGTGCCTCGTCCGGCATCGGCCGCGCCATCGCACTGCGGTTTGCCGCAGAAGGCGCTCGCCTTTTACTGGCTGACCTCAGCACCACAGTGCGCGAAGGCGGAACCCCGACCATCGACCTGTTGCGCGAGCAAGGTTGCGTCGCCGATCACGTCGACATGGACGTTTCATCAGAGGCCGATGTCCAGCGCGCTGTCGATGCACTGATTGAGCGGGACGGCAAAATCGACGTGCTGGTCAATGACGCCGCCGTCAGCGTTGGCAAACCTTTGACCGAAACCAGCCTGGAGGAATGGAACCGGGTCATCGGCGTCAACCTCACCGGCGTGTTCCTGATGTCACGCAAAGTAGTCGAGGCGATGCTCAAACAGCCCGAGCTCGATGGTGTGCGCGGTCGTATTGTCAATATTTCTTCGCAACACGGCATGGTGGCCTGCCCACAGGATGTCGCCTATGGGACCTCCAAGGCCGGGGTGGTCTATATCACCCGGCAGATCGCCGTGGATTACGCCGCTCAAGGCATTATTTGCAACGGCGTGGCACCGGGGAAAATCCTCACCGGCAAGACCGGCCGGGCCATCGCCCCGGAAATGCTCGCGTACTCACAATCGCGCACCGCCCTGCCACGTCTGGGTCGCCCTGACGACGTAGCCAATGCCGCGCTTTTCCTGGCCAGTGACGAAGCAACGTTTATCACCGGCGAGAACCTATTGGTCGATGGCGGCTGGATGGCTGGCTGATCGCAGAGGATTACCTTCAATGAACACCGCAACGAACACAGCAATGACCAGCCCGGAACCCATGATTCAGATGATCGGCGTGAACAAGTGGTACGGCGAATTCCAGGTACTCAGGAACATCGATTTTCATGTCAATCCCGGGGAGCGCATCGTGGTGTGTGGCCCGTCCGGCTCTGGCAAATCGACCATGATTCGCTGCATCAACCAACTGGAAGAACACCAGAAAGGCCGCATCGTGGTCGATGGTCACGACCTGAATGCCAAGACCAAAAATGTGCATCAGGTGCGTCAGGAGGTCGGCATGGTGTTCCAGCAGTTCAACCTGTTCCCGCACCTGACGGTATTGCAAAACCTGATGATTGCCCCGGTGCAGATTCGTAAACTGCCCAAGGCCGAAGCCGAAGAACGCGCCCGGCATTATCTGGAGCGCGTACATATCGCTCACCGGGCCGACCACTACCCGTCGCAGCTTTCCGGCGGCCAGCAGCAGCGGGTGGCGATTGCCCGAGCGTTGTGCATGAAACCCCGGGTCATGCTGTTCGATGAGCCGACCTCCTCCCTCGATCCGGAAATGATCAAGGAAGTGCTGGATGTCATGGTCGATCTCGCCAAGGAAGGCATGACCATGGTCTGCGTCACCCATGAGATGGGCTTTGCGCGCACCGTGGCCGACCGCGTGGTATTCATGGACGCCGGGGAAATCGTCGAGCAAAGTGCGCCGGAGCAATTTTTCAGCGCACCGCAAACCGAGCGGGCGCGGCTGTTTCTCGGCAATATATTGCATTGACCTCACATCGACGAGCAGTGATCGCAAACCGTATGCATAAGCAGGAAGCACCATGAACGATCTTGACGCTTCAGTTACCGTAGAAGGCAGCAGTCGCCGCCCCAGCGGCACCAGCCGCCGCCCGGCCGAGAGCGTGACCCGGCAAACCTATCAGGCCTTGTTCGATCTGATTGCCAGTCGGCACCTGGAACCGGGCGATCTGATTGAAGAACGCAAGCTCGCCGAGCGCTTTGAAGTCTCGCGAACGCCCATGCGCGCCGCGATCAGTCGGCTGCTGGGCGAAGGTGTTCTGCAACTGCTGCCCAATGGCCTGCTGGTGGTTCGCGAAGTGGACATCACTGAATACCTGGAACTGCTCTCGATCCGGCTGATGCTGGAAAGCGAAGCGGCGGCCCTGGCAGCGACGAATATCCCCCTGGCGCCGCTGGACGAGATCGAAAGACGTTTGCAGGAGGTTGTCGCCCGGCCGTCACGGGAAAATGAAGGCTTGTATCTGGATGACGACATTCATGTACTGATTCTTGCCCATTGCGGCAATCAGTCCCTGAGCCATTTCATCCGGGAAATCCACAAACGCATCCGTATGCGCAACCTCACCCGCATCCCCGAGCGCTTCCTGCCTGCCTGTCACGAGCACCTGGCGCTGGTGGCTGCACTCAAGGCGCGTGACCCGGAACAAGCTCGGCAATGCATGCTCGCTCACCTGAACAGTGCGCGGGACAGCTTTCTGGAGTCGGTGGGTATCAAGCGTTGAAGGCGTGACACGCCATTGAGCACTGGCCTTTAACCGCGCACGAGTACGCGGCTAGAAGGCTTCGGCCGCCAGGTGCTGCCCCGATATCCCTGACACTCGCTGTCGCCCAGCAAACACGGCCCCTGTAGGAGTGACCGGGGTGGCGATCCACATTGCTCGCGATTCGATTTCCTGGTCGACGAATTTATCGCCTGAACTGACGCTATCGCGAGCAAGCTCACTCCTACAGAAAAGTATTCCATCAGATAGTTTTAGTTTGTTTGATAAGAGCCATCTTTGTTGGCGAGGCATAGTGTCAGGCTCACGATTTCGCGAACAAGTTCGCTCCTACCGGAGATCGCATCTGCATTTCCGTCTTGGCTAAACCGGGATAGCGTGCTCCTCCCACTGCACATAACACACCACCACCGGCATATCGTGTTCGGCGCAGAAATCCAGCCAGCGCAACTGGTTATCCTGCAGGCGGTCGCCGGGGCCTTTGACTTCGATCATTCGGTAACGGCGCTCGGCCGGGAAGAACTGGATCAGGTCCGGCATGCCGGTCCGGTTGGCTTTGATATCCAGCAGCAGGCGGCGGAACCATTGACGCAGATGCTCGACCGGTAAACAGTGCAGCGCTTGTTCAAGCAGTTCGGGCGTTAACGTGCCCCAGAACACGAACGGTGATTGCAGGCCGGACTTGCTGCTGTAGTGGTGGCGAACAGTGTCCTGCCACGTGTCGTCGTCCAGTTGCGCCAGACAGGCATCGAACAGCGCCACGCGACGCTGATAGAAATCAGGGCTGTGCAAATCGCTGGGGCCGCTGTGGAACGGGTGGAAGAACGCACCTGGCAACGGCGCAAAAATCGCCGGCCAGCACAGCAAACCAAACAGTGAGTTGATCAGCGCATTCTCGACGTAGTACACCTCGCTGCCCTCTTCAGCCAGATGCAGCTGGATCATCTGTTCAACGCTCAAATCCGGTCGCAGCTCAACGCTCACATCCAGCCGCTCGACTTTACGTGTCACTCGGCGGACCTTATCGATAAGGCCAAGCTTGCGTTGCAGCCGTGGTAACACTCGACGTGAATGCTGCAATTCAGCATCGCTTTGCGGGGCGGCCTGAACCTGTTCAAGCAACGTCAGGGCAGCCTGATAATCTTCGCATCGCTCCAGCACCCGAACACGCCGGGACCTGGCACCGGGATAGTTGCTGCGCTCGTACACGCTCAATGCCAACGGCCAGTCCTGCTCCCGCTCAGCCTGCTGGCCGATCTGGTACAGCGTCTTGCTACGCCGCATTTCCAGCCAGGGATTACCCGTGTCGATGGCCAGCGCCCGGGTCGCCAGCACTTCCAGCTCACCGCCCTCATCAAGCGCCTGACGGCAGGCGTGCAGCTCGAGGCAGGTATCGATGTCCGCACGGTCATTGATGGTCCGTGAGTCCAGGGAGAACTCAACCTTTTCATAGCGGTAAACGCCCAGATCAGCCAGGACGAACTCGGACCATTCCTGATAAAGATTGCCGAAATACAGCAATCGCAAACGGTCACAGAGCGGCATGACCTTGAGGGCGAAAATCGTTTCGTCGAGCCCTGCATGCCAACTGTCCAGGGTCTGTGCAGCCTGATGAAACGGTTGCAGCAGCTCCAGTAGCTCGTGCTTTCGCTCGGTGCCGCGGATGCCATGGGCCTTGAAACAGGCAGCCAGCTCGGCCTTGCGCAACAGGATAAACAGCTGTTCCAGATTGAGCGCCGGGCGCGGATCAACCCAGCCGTGTAACAGTAGCGGCTGCACCGCTTCCAGCGTGTCGCCCAGTTCCGGATAACTGAGTTTGCTGGCCCGAAACAGCTCGCCCTTGCGCATGACCATACGCACCAGCAAACCCTGCGCTGCTTGCGGCAGTTGCGCAAAGCACTCGATGAATTGCTGTTCTTCCTTATCAAGCAAATCCGCGTAGCGCCGGGCAATCCAGCCCAGCACCTGGCGGAAGTTTTCAAGGTAGTAGAACGGGTTTTCCAAGGGTGACGTATTCACGGCAACGCTACGCAACAAGACCAGACATGTGCGCAAGGATACTGTTTATCCGTACAGATTCCAGCGTTGAATAAATCGCCTGATAAATGGTCTGCGATATCGTAATGCGTGAAGCGATAGAATCAACGCACGTTAACTGTCACGCCGGAGATCGATCGTGCTGATCACTACCGCCCCACGGGTTTATCTGGCCGGGTTTGATGTGTTTCGCAAAGATGCCATAGAGCACGGCCAATACCTCAAGGCCTTGTGCACCGCCCATGGCCTTGAAGGCATGTACCCTTTCGATAACGAAGTCCCCACCGGGCTCTCTGCTCAGGAAACTGCGCAACTGATCTGCTCGATGAATATCGCCATGATTCAGCGCAGCACGGCGGTGCTGGCCAACCTGAATGTGTTCCGCGGTCTTGAGCCGGATTCCGGGACGGCGTTTGAAGTCGGCATGGCCATCGCCCTGAACAAGCCGGTATGGGTTTACTTTGATCCGGTGGAATCACTTCGGGATCTGGTGCCCCACGACCTGAATGGCTACGACGAACACGGCTATCTGGTGGAGGATTTTGCGCTGCCCAGGAACCTGATGCTGGCGTGCACGTGGGCGGGTTCCAGTTCGACAGTGGAGCTGGCGGTTGAGGCGCTGTCGCTGTATCTGGCTCGACAGGTGTCAGATCTGTAGGTGCTCCCTGTCACCGAGCTGTCTCGCGGCAAACAGAGGACACGTGGGACGCCCGGGGTGGCCGTCCACTTTATCCGGGAAGGCCGCATTCCTGACGATAAAAATGCGGCGAATGTACTGGCCTCTTCCCGAATAAAGTCGGTCCTACCGGTTCTGTATGAATTCAGATAATTACAATTTGTTCGGCGAGAGCTGCCGACGTGCGCCCGGAGCTCTTAATTCACCGAAGAAGAACCCACATCGCTGCTGAAAATCGGATCAAGCTTGTCCGAGTCACTGAACTCGTCCAGACCCAGCACATCCAGGTCGAGATAAGCTTCCGGGTCGGTATCTTCATCAGCGTCGGCGTCATTCAATGGCGACTGATCACCTCCGAACTGATGGTCGATGCGCGCAAAAAACGGCTGCTGAGCAACTTGCGTATAAAACGGTGAATGTGTCTGCATCTACTGCTCTCCTGATCATGTCCCTGTACCAGCGCTGCAAACGAGCCTGCGTAAGCACAGGCTAACCCAGCCTGTAGGAAAATGGAGCTACCCGCGTCAGTTCCAGCTCAAAAATTCTTCGCTGCTGTCACGCAGCATCTGCACCATGGCTTGCGCCGCAGGCGACAGATAGCCGCCTTCACGGACGGTGCAGCCAATGGTGCGCTTCATAGTCGTTTCCTTCACGACCACTTCACGCAACTGTCGCATGTTGTTGCCAAATTCGAGGGTCTCCCGGGCAGTGAAACTCAACAGGCTGGTGCGTTCGATCAAACCGGGCAATAACGGGATCGAATTGGCCTCGATCTGAACCACAGGCAACGGCAACTGCTGCGCACTGAACGCCTGATCCAGCCATTTGCGCGATGAAACGCCGGTTGGCGGTAGCACCCAGCGATAAGCGCACAGGTCAGCCATGCTGTACCGGCTTTTGAAGATCGGATGATCCTTGCTGGCGATCACCACCGCTTCGTCCTTGAGAATCGGAAAACTCTCGAACTGCTCGTCGTCGGTGATCAGCGAGCAAATGATCATGTCCAGTTGCCCGGAACGCAGGGACTCACGTAGCAGGTCGTCCTGGCCGATGACCATCTTCAACGTCACGTCCGGCGAACGCTGCAGCAGTGCCGACGTCAATTTCGGCAGCAGGTATTCAGCCATGGTAGACGCACAACCGACACGAATATTTCCCACGGCACCGCTGGCGAAATCGCGAACCTCGCGCTGGGTCTGGGCGATGCTCTGCTGCAGAACCTTGCCCCTTGCCTGTAAAAGTTCGCCCACCGGAGTCAGCTTGATCCGCCGTCCATCGCGCTGGAACAGTCTGGTGCCGAAAGACTCCTCCAGCCGCTGGATGCTTTTGGTCAGCGCAGGCTGGCTGCGATTGAGTTTTTGCGCCGCTCGACCCAGATGGCCCAACTCGGCAATCGTTTCAAAATAAGCAAGATCGCGAAGATCCATAATTCATCAACCAAAGTTATCAATTCATGACTATTAGAAAATAGACTTGATCGATTGAAGTGTCGATACTCTTGTCGTACGAGCGTCCTGTCTCGCTCGCCTCGCGGAGCCCACCCCCTTGTCACGCGCCTCTGGCTTTTCGCTGCACACCTTGCCCAAACCCATTCAATGGGCAGCCCTGATTCTGGTCGCAGGGGCTGCCGGCCAACTCCTCAAATACTGGCAAATGCCCGCCGCATTGTTTCTCGGCCCTATGCTGACCGCCATCGGCTTTGGGGTGATGGGCGCGAATATTCGCTTGCACAAAAATCTGTTTCGCCTAAGCCAGGGCACGGTCGGCGTACTGATTGCCCACTCGATGACCATGGCGGTTCTGATAACAGCCCTGCATTCCTGGCACGTCATGCTGTTTGCCACGGCACTCACGGTCATTCTCAGCGCTGGCGTCGGTTTATGCCTGGTGCGCTACGCCGGGATCGCGGGCAGCACCGCCGCCTGGGGCACGTCACCGGGTGCCGCATCGGCGATGGTTGCCATGTCGGAAGATTACGGCGCCGACTCGCGGGTCGTCGCCACCATGCAGTACGTGCGGGTAGTCTGCGTCGTGATGGTCGGTGCGGTGGTCAGTCGGCTGATCGGCGTGGAAGGCGGCGGCACTGAAGTCCATAGCGCAGACATCGAGCTGGAAGGCATGAACTTGCTGAACTTCGCCTTGAGTCTTGCGGTGATCGGAGTCGGCATCATCGTCGCCGGTAAAATCCCTGCGGGTGCCTTGATGGGGCCACTGCTGATCGGTGGCGCTCTGCAGTTGAGCGGTCTCCTGCAAATCACCCTGCCCTCGTGGATGCTGACGCTGGCCTATGGCGCAATGGGCAGTTACGTTGGCCTGCGCTTCGACCGCCCCACCATCAAGTACGTCTGGCGTCGCATGCCGGCAATGATTCTTGGCTCAATGCTGCTGATCGTACTCTGCGCACTGTCAGCCTGGTTGATTGCGGTCATGCTGGACAAGGATTATCTCTCGGTTTATCTGGCCACCAGCCCCGGCGGTCTGGATGCCATGGCGATCATCGCCATCGACACCCAGTCAGACGTCGGCTTTGTGCTGGCCATGCAGACCTTGCGCCTGATCGGCGTGATCCTTACGGGCGCGTTCTTCGCCCGGCAAATCATACGACTGACCGACAAGAGCGCGACTTCTCACTGAGTGTCTGTAATCCATTGAATCTATCGCGCTGGTCCCTCTCAAACAGCTAATCACTGCGTCTTTGAGAGGACCACCGTGAGCACAATCAAAATCGCCACTTTCAACATCAACGGCATTCGCAGCCGCCTGCCGATCCTGCTGGACTGGTTGCGCCGCGAAAGTCCGGACGTGGTTTGCCTGCAAGAATTGAAAGCTGCCGATCTGGCCTTCCCCATCGACGAAATTCGTGACGCAGGCTACGGCGCCATCTGGCAGGGACAGCCTTCGTGGAATGGCGTGGCGATCCTGGCCAAGGGCATGGAGCCGCTGGAAATCCGCCGCGGCCTGCCCGGCTTTGAAAAGGACAGCCAGAGCCGCTACATCGAAGCGGCGGCGCATGGGGTGATCGTCGGCTGCCTGTACTTGCCCAATGGCAATCCTCAGCCGGGACCAAAATTCGATTACAAACTGGCGTGGTTCGAAAAGCTTATCGAGCATGCCGAGTCGCTTTATTCGAGTGGGCATCCGGTGGTGCTGGCAGGCGATTACAACGTCGTGCCAACGGACGAGGATATTTACAACACGCGGTCATGGCTCAAGGATGCATTGCTGCAGCCGGAGAGTCGCGAATGCTTTCAGCGCCTGCTGGCCCAGGGCTGGACCGATGCCCTGCGTACGTGCTTTCCGGACGAGCCGATTTATACGTTCTGGGATTATTTTCGCAAGCACTGGGAGACCAATTCCGGACTGCGGATCGATCATCTGCTGCTTAACGCAGAAACCAGCACCCGACTGGAGCGCGCCGGTGTGGATCACTGGCCGAGGAACGAGCCGCATCCCAGCGACCATGCACCGACGTGGGTTGAGCTGGAGATGGGGGAGTGAAACCCCGAACGTAATAAATGCACGCCCTGTGAAATGCAATTCCCCTGAGGGAGCCGGGCTTGGTCTGAGCCGCATCCGGACGATGCATGAGACGCGGATTGAAGACATACCGCGTTATCGTTTATCGCGGGCAAGCCCTGCTCCAACAAGGATATCTCCAGCCGCCGGTTTTTGTGTCTTAGATAGCGAGCCCTCAATAAAACCCATCGCAATACCGAGGCACCGGCGTAACGAAAAGCAGTCGAGAAATGCAATTCCCCCTGTGGGAGCCGGGCTTGCCCGCGATGCATGAGACGCAGCTGGAAGACATAGCGCGTTATCGTTTATCGTCCGGATGCGGCCCAGACCAAGCCCGGCTATCTCCAGCCACCACAATTTTTCAAGCTCATGCAGGACTGGAGGGACCGACCGGGGTGGCGCTCTACTTCATCCCCAAGGCAGTATTTCAGTCGATACAAAGGCTGCGGATGCGCCGGCCTCTTCGCGAATGAATTCGCTCCCACAGAGAATTGAGCTTGCAGGCCAACATAGGATCTCCCACAGGGAATCATTGCATTCCACAAGACCGCATTGACTCACCCCATCCCCGCCAACGCACTCGCCAGACTTGGCGCTAGCGGCAATACCGGTAACAACGTCGCTTGATACGCGTGATACAGATCAGGCTTGCCACCCCAGATATCCGCGCTGGGCTGGTTGAGCGGGTCAAGCTCGTGATGCCAACTGCCCAGTTCGTGATCGATGAACAACGTTTCGTTGAACTCCCAGAAGCATCGATACCAGTCTTCGTACTGCTTTTCATCCGTGCGCTGCAGCAATGCGGCAGCAGCAGCGGCGGCCTCGCAATGGACCCAGTGCAGCCGATGACGAACCACCGGCTGCTTCTGCCAATCGAGGGTGTAGACAATGCCCGGCAGGTCGTCGACATTCCAGGCATCACGGCACGCATTGGCAAACAGCTGACGTGCATCCGCCAGCAGCCACGACGGGGTCGGCAATTTCAAACGCTGACGCGACGCCTCCAGATGCAACAACAGCCGAGCCCACTCAAAGGCGTGCCCCGGCGTGGTGCCATAGGGGCGGAAGCCATCGGCGCGATTGTCGTGGTTGTACTCCGGCAGAGGCTGCCACGACAGGCTGAAGTGCTCGATCACCTGATATTCATTGGCAGCCGCATGACCGTGAATCACCCGCTCGACAATCCGCAGCGCGCGATCCAGCCACTGGGCATCGCCGGTCACATCGGCCAGGGCAAGAAAAGCCTCGGTGCTGTGCATGTTGCTGTTGGCACCCCGATAGGTTTCCTCTTGCGTCCAGTCACGAGCGAAGGACTCTCGCATCGCGCCCTCCTCCTCGCTCCAGAAACGGCGCTGGATCACCTCGATCGCCTCCGACAACAGCGCCTGCGCACCCGGCCGCCCCGCGACGACAGCCGAGCTGGCCGCCAATGCGACGAAGGCATGCAAGTAAGCCTGTTTGTCGGTTTTGCTGTGGTGAGTCAGGGGCGTACTGAACCAGCCGCCATGTTCCGCATCCCGCAGCGGCCCTGCCAGTGACGCAATGCCGTGGTCCACCAATGCTGCGCAGCCGGGTATGCCACGGATGTGGGCCATGGCGAAGCTGTGGGTCATGCGGGCGGTGTTCATGGTTTCGGCGTGAGCGTTTTCGGGCAGGACGCCACGCTCATCAAGATTGCCGAACCCCTGGGGGAGCCGTGAGGCCTTGGCGAAGGTCAGGAGCCGATTGCCTTCCCGGGCCAGCCACTCATGGTGACCGGACGCACGAAGCCAACTGCTGAAAAGATTGTTCTTATTGTCCATGAAGCTGTCTCGCCTCTGTCATTGAGCAGAGGCGAATCATGCCCGGCAGGACCCGCAAGGAGCAAGCGCCAGACAAGACAGCAGCGAATCAGACCTTGAAGCGAGCCACCACCTGATTCAGGTCACCCGCCAGGCGCGACAGCTCATTGCTTGAGGCACTGATCTGGTTGGCGCCCTGGGTCGACTGCATGGACAGGTCGCGGATGTTGACGATGTTGCGATCCACTTCCCGGGCAACTTGCGCCTGCTCTTCGGCTGCACTGGCGATGACCAGGTTGCGTTCCGAAATCTGGTTGATGGATGAGGTGATATCCGTCAGCGATGCGCCGGCACCTTGAGCCAGAGTCAGGGTTTCGTTGGCGCGTTCGCTGCTGGTCAGCATGGATTCCAGTGCCTGGGCAGAGCCGCTGCGCATGGCACTGACCATCTTGTCGATTTCCAGGGTCGACTGCTGGGTGCGATGGGCCAGTGCCCGGACTTCATCAGCTACAACGGCGAAACCACGGCCGGACTCGCCCGCCCGCGCTGCTTCAATCGCTGCGTTGAGGGCCAACAGGTTGGTCTGCTCGGCAATGGAGCGAATCACGTCCAGCACCTTGCCAATATCCTGCGACTGATCAGCCAGGCTCTGTACCAGCGTCGAAGTCGCCTGGACGTTATCGGTCAGGGTCTGGATTGACTGCACGGTTTCCACGACGCGCGCCTGACCCGCCAAAGCCGAACGACTGGAGTTGTTCGATGCATCGGAGGTGGACACAGCGTTGCGCGCGACTTCTTCAACGGCCGACGTCATCTCGTTGATAGCGGTAGCCGCTTGATCGATTTCAGCGTTCTGCTGGTGCAGGCCGCGGTAGCTGTCTTCGGTCACCGAGTTCAGCTCGGTAGCAGCCGAAGCAAGCTGTGTCGCGGAGCTGCCGATGTGCTGCATTGCCGAGCGCAAATTGCCCTGCATTTTGTCCAGCGCCACCAGCAAACGGGTCACTTCATCACTGCCGTCCACCGTGATGCGTTGGGTCAGATCACCATTGGCCACGTTTTCCGCCGCTGTAACGGCAACCTCTAGCGGACGCACGATGCTGCGGGTCAGCAGCAAGGCCAAGGCAATAGTGCCCAGGCCAGCAATAACCACGAAAATGAATACGATGTTGCGTGACTTGTCGTACTGCGCCTCAGCGGCCTTGCCTTCCGCATCGACATGCTGCGCATAGAACTCGCTGAGATCAGCCAGCTGCTTACCGGAACCGTCGACGATTGTCTTCATGTCCACCAACAACAATTTGTTCAGCGCATCGCGATCATTCTGCGCTGCGATCACAAACGATTTATCGAGGGCTTTCTGATACTCACCCAGGGTCACCCGAAACTGATCGCTAAGTACTTTTTCCTCCGGGGTGTCCACAAACGAGGCAAAAATATCGAGTTTCTTGCTCAGGTCCTGATTACGCACATCGAGCTGACTGCGGTAGGTGGCGATATTCTTGGGATCCGGGTCCAGCGCCATACGCAGGGAAATAGTGCGGATACGCAGCATGATTTCACGAACGTCGTTGATCACGCGCATGCTCGGCAGCCAGTTGGTTTCAACCGCAACCTCACTCTGGCGAATCGCCGACATTTGAACCATGGCAAACCAGCCGAGCAAGGCGACCAGCAAAGAGATAAGCGTGAAGCCAAGACCGGCTCGGCGGGCGATGGTCAAATTGCGTAGGTTCATGACGGAAGCTCTTGTTGTTGGCAGGAGGGTCAAGCTGGACAGCAGAATGTTGTAGGACAACCCAAATATCGACCGACGAGCGGCCTTCTTGAACGAAAAACCGCCTGCCCCGGCAATTAATTCCGAATATTTCTCAAACAGATCGTCCGTGAACAGACGAATGCTCTGTGCAAACCGCCAATAACTTTGTCTAGACCTTAGGAGTTACCCAAAAGCACGCCAGGCTTTCTGAGCGTTTGAACGGAGAACACATCATGCATCTGGAAGGTTCATGCCACTGTGGCGAAGTCGAATTCAGCCTCAACAGCGCCCATCCCTACCCTTATCAACGCTGCTATTGCTCAATCTGCCGCAAGACCCAAGGTGGTGGCGGCTACTCGATCAATCTGGGGGGCGATGCGAAAAGTTTGAAGGTCAAAGGCCGGGAAAATATTTCGATTTATCACGCAAAAATCCGCGAAGACCATCACGTCAGGATCAGCAGCGCCGAGCGGCACTTCTGCAAATTGTGCAGCAGCGGCCTGTGGCTGTTCAGCCCGGAATGGCCGGAGCTGATTCACCCCTTTGCGTCAGCCATCGACACCGCTCTGCCATCGCCGCCAGAGCATACTCACCTGCTGCTGGACTCCAAAGCGTCTTGGGTCGAGGTGTGCGTGCATGAAGGCGACAAGCAATTCGATGAGTACCCGAAAGAGTCTATTGCCGAATGGCATGAGCGGCTGGGACTGGTGCGCTAAGCCCAGCCACGCAAAACCCTAAACCTGCTCCAGGATTTTGATCGGTTTCAGGTCGGGATCACGGAAGTAGACCGAACGAATCGGCACCATGGCACCGGTGCGCATTTCATGCAGGAGCAGCCCGCTCCTCCAGACGCCGCACTGTCCCGCAGAATCTGTAGGAGCTGCCGAAGGCTGCGATCGCGGTGTGTCAGGAGCAATGCTTCGCAGCCTTCGGCAGCTCCTACAGACAAGTAGTCCAAATCACATAGTTGTCGTTTGTTTGATGAAAGTGAGCTTGCTCGCGATTCGATTTCCTGGTCGACAAATTTATCGCATGAAGTGACGCTATCGCGAGCCAACGGAAGCTGGCAGCCGACGGAACGCTCGTGGCAAAGTGCGGGTCATCTGGTAATCCCACGCTGAAGAGAACCCCCGATCTTGGCCAAGCACCGAATCGTATGCCTGCTCCCCGCCCTATTTGCACTCCAGGCCTGCACCTCAGTGGCTGGCAATGATCATCCATCGCAAAGCTTCGCCGACTATCGTCAGCAGACGCTGCAATGGATACAGCAACACAGAAACTTCCAGACTGCGGACCGTGCCGCCGAGCTGCAATGGAACGCTCCGCAGGAATGGCGACCGACAGGCGCACCCAAAGGCGGCGTGTTGCTGGTTCATGGTCTGGGTGACTCGCCGTGGTCGTTCCATGACGTCGGCGCAAAGCTCGCTGCCCGTGGGTTTCTGGTGCGTACCGTGCTGTTGCCCGGTCACGGCACGCAGCCGTCCGACATGCTCGATGTCACACTGGAGCAGTGGCAAAAGGTGGTTCGGGAACAGGCGCAGACGCTTGGCCGTGAAGTGCCCAAGGTGTATCTCGGCGGCTTTTCCACGGGGGCCAATCTGGTGCTGGATTACGCCTACGATCACGACGAAATCGCCGGGCTGGTGCTGTTCTCTCCAGCGTTTCGCTCCGACAGCGCCTACGCGTGGGCGACGCAGTGGATTGCTTGGGCGCGACCGTGGCTGGCGAGCCCAAACGACCCGTTGCGCCCGCTGCAGACACCCGTGCGCTACCTGAATGTGCCCACCAATGGCTTTGCGCAGTTCTATCGCAGCAGCGTGCTGGCGCAAGATCGACTTGAAGAACGTCGCTACGACAAGCCCGTTTTCATTGCAATTACCCAACATGATTCGGTGCTGGATACTCGCTACGTGCTGGACAATTTCAATCAGCGTTTCAGCAACCCGGCGAGTCGCATGATCTGGTACGGCGACAGCCCGACCGACGTCGCGAAAACGTCCCGGGTGCTGGTGCGCAAGGATTACCTGCCTGAATACCGAATCAGCCAGTTCTCCCACATGGGCCTGCTGTTCTCCCCGGACAACCCGCTGTACGGGGTAAATGGCAAGCAGCGCATTTGCTGGAACGGTCAGGAAACTGCGGACATGCAGAAATGCCTGGCCGGTGATCAGGTGTGGTATTCGGACTGGGGCTACCGCGAGCCAGGCAAAGTGCATGCGCGGCTTACCTTTAATCCTTGGTTCGACTGGCAGTCAGGGGTGATGCTGCAGGTACTGGGGGATGCGGAGGCGGGTTCTGAATGACAGGGGACCCGGCCCTTGTAGGAGCTGCCGAAGGCTGCGAAGCATTCATCCTGACACAACGCCATCGCAGCCTTCGGCAGCTCCTACAGTTCCTTGCCATTTGAAACAATCACAGCGCTCAATCCAGCGGCGCGAAGCGTTCGCGGCTGTTACTCAGGTGCGTCCACATCGCTGCACGGGCTGCATCCGGGTCCTGGCGGCGGATTGCAGCAAGCAGGGCCTCGTGTTCCAGATTGGCCAGATACCCATGATGAGCGAGGTTGGCGCCTGCCCTTTCGCTTGAGGCAATGCGACTGCGGGGAATGATCGCGCTGCCCAAGTGCTGCATGATCTCGGTGTAATACGAGTTGCCGGTGGCTTCAGCGATCAGCATGTGAAAACGCCAGTCGGCCTCTACGCAACTGTCTTCGTTGGCCAACAGGTCCTGATAGTCATCCAGGGCCTGGCGCATCGCGGCCAATTGTTCGTCAGTCCGGCGCAGTGCTGCAAGCGCCACGGCCTGGGTTTCCAGACCGATGCGCAGCTCGATCATGTCTCGCACACTGGCAGCGGTTTCAACTTTCAGATGCAGCCCTGTCTGATTACCCCGCTCCAGCACGAATGTGCCGACGCCGTGGTGGGTTTCCACCAGACCGGAAGCCTGCAATTTGGAGATGGCCTCGCGAACCACCGTGCGGCTCACGCCATGTTCACGGACGATCTGATTTTCCGAAGGCAGCTTTTGCCCTGCCGGGATCTTGCCCAACAAAATCCGCTGACTCAGCTCGGTCACCAGATCCGTCGCCAGATTGTGAGGTCGACGCTTGGGTGCCTGACGCGTGGGCTGCTGCATGAAGACCTGTCCTGAACGCCAATTTTGCCGGGATCATAGCACCGCCCACACATAACTTGTCATACAAGCAAACTCGTTCACACTCATTTTACTTGTATGACAACACGTCGAGACCCGCACTACTCACTCGCCCGTCGAAACGCCGTGGCTCAAGGCCCGCCAAGGTTTTAAGAAAAATTCACCGAAAACATAATTCGGTAAAAAGATTGCCCACAAAATCTATAAATAATTGATTTAAAACAATAAATCTAGAATATCAGCACTTGTTCAATCTATTCAAAACCGCTGAAGCGCTGAATCCACTTTGCAAAAAATTCTGCAAAAACCGCCAATAACCCTCTTGCGTGGCAAAGATCTACTTGTATGATGTCCATCAACACAAGCCATCAGCTTGTACAGACCCGCATAAAAATAACGAGTGGGAGATTCATCCTTGAACGCATCCAGTACCCGGACGGGTGATGGGGCCGATTCGACTTTGGTTTCAGCTGTATCCAAGGTCAAACGCCACATCCTGCCACTGTTCGTCATCATGTTTATCGTCAACTACATTGACCGCGTGAACATCGGCTTTGTGCGATCGCACATGGAGCATGACCTGGGCATCGGCGCAGCCGCCTATGGCTTTGGTGCCGGCCTGTTCTTCATCGGTTACGCGCTGTTCGAAGTCCCTTCCAACATGCTTCTGCAAAAGGTCGGTGCGCGCATCTGGCTGACACGGATCATGTTCACCTGGGGCATCGTCGCCACCTGCATGGCCTTCATCCAGAACGAAACCCACTTTTATATCCTGCGCTTCCTGCTGGGTGTCGCCGAAGCCGGCTTCTTCCCTGGCGTGATCTATTACTTCACCCGCTGGCTGCCAGGTGTAGAGCGCGGTAAAGCCATTGCGATCTTCCTCAGCGGCTCGGCCATTGCCTCGCTGATTTCCGGTCCGCTCTCTGGCTTGCTCCTGCAAATCAGCGGCTTCGGCATGAAAGGCTGGCAGTGGATGTACTTCATTGAGGGCATGTTCTCGGTAGGCCTGTGTGCTTTCGTGTGGTTCTGGCTCGACTCCAAACCCCATGACGCCAAATGGCTGACCCGCGAAGAACAGGACGCACTGGTCAACGCGATTGATGAAGAGCAACGCGCTCGTGAAGCCGCCAACCCCGTCAAAGCTTCAATCGGCAAGCTGCTCAAGGATCGCCAGATCATCCTGTTCTGCCTGATCTACTTCTTCATCCAGTTGACGATCTATGCTGCGACCTTCTGGCTGCCAAGCATCATCAAAAAGATGGGCGATCTCAGTGATATGCAGGTCGGGCTGTTCAACTCCATCCCGTGGTTATTATCGATCGTCGGTATGTACGCTTTCGCGGCCATGTCTGCCAAGTGGAAGCGGCAACAGGCCTGGGTAGCCGCAGCGCTGTTGATCGCAGCGGCCGGGATGTTTATGTCCACGACAGGCAGTCCGATCTTTGCTTTCGTAGCGATCTGCTTCGCTGCACTAGGCTTCAAGTCGGCATCGTCGCTGTTCTGGCCCATTCCCCAGGCTTATCTGGACGCCCGTATCGCGGCGGCAGTGATTGCCTTGATCAACTCGGTCGGCAACCTCGGCGGCTTCGTCGCGCCGACCACGTTTGGCTTGTTGGAGCAACACACCGGCTCGATCCAGGGCGGCCTGTATGGTTTGACGGCCACCTCGATTATTGCCGCCATCATCGTTTTCGCTGCACGCAACACGCCGAAGCCCGGCAAGAGTCCGGTAGAGCCGCTGCCCACCACTGCTGCCCACTCTTGATCGCCCGCTACGATTATTAAAAGGACCTGAAACAATGAGTCAGAACCTGAGCAAAGCCCCTGTTATCACCAGCATGCAGGTCGTCCCGGTCGCCGGTCACGATGACATGCTGCTCAACCTCAGCGGCGCCCATGGCCCCTACTTCACCCGCAACATCGTGATCCTCCAGGACAATGCCGGGCACACCGGCGTGGGTGAAGTACCAGGCGGCGAACGCATTCGCCAGACGCTGGAAGATGCGCGGCAACTGGTGGTGGGCAGCTCGATTGGTACCTATCAGAAAATCCTGAATGACGTGCGCAAGACCTTCGCCGAACGAGATGCCGGTGGGCGCGGCTTACAGACCTTCGACTTGCGCATCACCATTCACGCCGTGACCGCCCTTGAAGCAGCGCTGCTGGACTTGCTCGGTCAGCACCTGGACGTACCGGTCGCAGCCCTGCTCGGTGAAGGGCAGCAGCGCGATGAAGTGAAAATGCTCGGTTACCTGTTCTATGTCGGTGACCAAGGCAAAACCAATCTGGATTACCGCAAGGAGCCGGATGCCGACAACGACTGGTTTCGCGTGCGCCATGAAGAAGCACTGACCCCTGAAGCGGTTGTCCGTCTGGCCGAGGCGGCGCAGGCACGTTATGGCTTCCAGGATTTCAAACTGAAAGGCGGCGTGCTCAGCGGCGATGCGGAAATCGAGGCGGTTACTGCCCTCGCCGAACGTTTTCCGGATGCCCGGATCACCCTCGACCCGAATGGCGCATGGTCACTGAAAGAAGCGATTCGTCTGTGCCGCGATCAGCACCATGTGCTGGCCTACGCCGAAGACCCCTGCGGTGCGGAAAACGGCTTCTCCGGTCGCGAAGTCATGGCTGAGTTCCGTCGTGCTACTGGCCTGAAAACCGCCACCAACATGATCGCCACCGACTGGCGTGAAATGGGCCATGCGATTCAGTTGCAGTCGGTGGACATTCCACTCGCCGACCCTCACTTCTGGACCATGCAGGGTTCGGTGCGGGTGGCGCAAATGTGCAACGAATGGGGCCTGACCTGGGGCTCGCACTCGAACAACCACTTCGACATTTCCCTGGCGATGTTTACCCACGTGGCTGCCGCCGCACCAGGGGATATCACCGCCATCGACACTCACTGGATCTGGCAGGACGGCCAGCGCCTGACCCGCGAACCGCTTCAGATTGTGGGTGGCGCCGTGCAAGTGCCGAAGAAACCTGGGCTGGGCGTCGAGCTGGACATGGATCAAGTGCACAAGGCTCACGAACTGTACAAAGGCATGGGCCTGGGTGCCCGTGACGACGGCGTCGCCATGCAATTCCTGGTGCCGGACTGGAAATTCAACAACAAGCAGCCGTGTCTGGTGCGGTGAATTCCGTCTCGACGTGAATGAACGCTGTCCCTGGAGGAGCTGCCGAAGGCTGCGAACATCGGTATTCCTGCCAGGCCGCCATCGCAGCCTTCGGCAGCTCCTACAGAAGAACGTAAATCCTTGCCAAGCTGGCATACGACGCGCAACCCCCTTGCGCGTCGTTTTTTATTCCGCCACAAAAGCCCGTGCTAATGTTCGTGAATCATCCGTCATGAAGTTCGACTTATGTCCCATATCGCTCATACCCATCCACGTTTGAGCATCGCCACTGCGCTAGGTCTCGCCAGCGGACTTGCCGCAGCAATCATCACTCCGCAGATATCCATCACCAGCAAGTGCCTGATTGCCTGGAACGTTGCCGTCTGGGTGTATCTGGTGTTGATCCTGATCCGAACGTTTCGCACCAATGCGGCTGACGCAGAACGTATCTCCATGGTCGAGGATGAAAACGCCGGACTGGTACTGGTCACCGTGTGCGTCGCCGCACTGGCCAGCCTCGCGGCAATCACGCTGGAACTGGCTGGCAGCAAGGCGATGACCACGGATGACCGGGCGCTTCACTACGCCTTCACCGCCCTGACAGTGGTCGGCTCGTGGCTGGTCACCGGGGTGATTTTCAGCCTGCATTACGCCCGCCTGTTTTATACCTGGAAGGGTAAAGAACCGGCTCTGCGTTTCGCGGATGGCGAGAAGCACCCGGATTATTGGGACTTCCTGTACTTCTCCTTCACCCTCAGCGTGGCGGTGCAAACCTCGGATGTGGGCGTCGCGACGCCGGGTTTACGCAGGATCGTCCTGGCCCAGAGCCTGATCGGTTTCATTTTCAACACGGCGATCCTCGGCTTTTCAATCAATCTTGCCGCCGGGCTGTTTGGCTAAGCGGCCATCTGGCGCTACTGTTGCGGCACAACCCTGAAAACTGCAGCAAAAAAGGCGAGTTCGAGATGACGCATACAAAAATTGCAGTGCTGGATGACTGGCAATCCGTCGCCAGTGATGTCGTGGACTGGTCGGTCCTGAACAGCATCGGTGAAGTCAGCTTTCTTCATGAATACCCCGCCGATACCGCCACCATGGCGGCACGCTTGCAGGCTTTCACGGTGATTTGCGTGATGCGCGAGCGGACCACTTTCGACGAAGCCCTGCTCAGCCAATTGCCCAACCTCAAACTGCTGGTGACTGGCGGCATGCGCAACGCGGCGATTGACGTCAAAGCGGCCACCCGCCTTGGCATTCAGGTGTGCGGCACGGAAAGCTACAAGCACGCCGCACCGGAGCTCACCTGGGCGCTGATCATGGGCGTGACCCGCAATCTGGTGGACGAGGCCAATTCGTTGCGCAGCGGCCAGTGGCAGGTCGGCATTGGCAGTGATTTGCATGGCAAGACACTAGGTATTCTCGGGCTCGGCAGCATCGGCAAGTGGATCGCCCGCTATGGTCTGGCGTTTGGCATGAAAGTCATCGCCTGGAGTGAGAACCTCACGGCTGAAGTTGCTGCTGAATCCGGAGTGACGTATATCAGCAAGCAGGAGCTGTTCGAGCAGGCGGATATTCTGTCGATCCACCTGGTGCTCAGCGACCGCAGCCGTGGGCTGGTGGATGCTCAGGCGCTGGGCTGGATGAAGCCGACGTCTTACCTGATCAACACTTCGCGCGGGCCTATCGTCGACGAAGCCGCACTGATTGAAACCCTGCAACAGCGGCGCATCGCGGGTGCGGCACTGGATGTGTTTGCCATCGAACCGCTGCCTGCCGAGCATCCATTTCGTGTGCTGGATAACGTGCTCGCGACGCCCCATGTGGGTTATGTCACCGAAAACAATTATCGGATGTTCTACAGCCAGATGATTGAAGATATTCAGGCGTGGACTGCGGGTGCGCCGATTCGGGTGTTTGGTTAAGTTCCCGAGTTGGAACACAGCCCCTGTGGGAGCGAGGCTTGCCCGCGATACATGAGACGCATCCATAAGACACACCGCGTTATCGTTTATCGTCGGAATGCCGCCCAGACCAAGCACCGCTCCCACAAGGGTCTGCATCCACAGAGATATCATCAGAATTTCCAGGAGCAACACCATGAACCCAAACGCATTCGGTCTCGACAGCGTTCTGCTGGTCATCGACATGCAATACGACTTCATGCCCGGCGGCGCGCTGGCGGTGGCCGAGGGCGATGTGCTGGTGCCGTTGATCAACCGTCTCGGTAAGCAATTTCAAGGCGTGGTCATCACTCAGGACTGGCACCCGGCAGGGCATATCTCGTTTGCGTCCAGCCATTCAAGCCGCCTGCCATTCGAGACCACCACCCTGCCCTATGGCCCGCAAACCCTTTGGCCGGACCACTGCATTCAAGACAGCCATGGCGCACAACTGCATGCGGACCTGGACCTGCCCCACGCGCAATTGATTCTGCGCAAGGGCTGTAACCCGCACATCGACAGTTATTCGGCGTTCCTCGAAGCCGACCGCGTGACGCCCACCGGCCTGGCCAGCTACCTCAAGGAGCGAGGCGTCCAGAACGTATTTGTGGTGGGGCTGGCGCTGGACTTCTGCGTGGCATGGTCGGCACTGGATGCAAGAGCTGCCGGGTTCACTACGCTGGTCGTCGCCGACGCCTGTCGCGCCATCGACATGAATGGCTCGCTGGGCAAAGCCTGGCAAGACATGACGGCGGCAGGCGTGACACGCATCGAAAGCACTGAGCTGCTCAAATAACCGTTCAGATACGCCGATCAGCGCTCCCGCTTGAGGCTCTGCACCGACAGGTCCAGCGCCTTCTGCATGTCCAGACGTGCAGAGCGGCCAATGTTCTTGTCGTCCATCTGGTAATTGCGTTCAGACGGCAGGATCGGCGCCGTCAGGTCATCGGCGTCCATGGCTTCGAAATCAAAGTTGCCACCGATGGGCATGGCGCTTCGGCGCAACAGCATGCGCAACTGTTCAGGCGTCAGCTTCGGGTTGATCGACAGCATGGCGGCGACAATCCCGGTGACCATCGGCGTGGCGTAGGACGTACCGCAATGCACCGCGCCCTGCTCACCCGCCGTGAGGGTCGATGCCCGCGTGCAGGCTGCAGCCATGATGTCAACGCGGCTATCAACGTTTGATGACTCGCGTTTCTCGACGTAGGCCGGATCATCGACGGGAAGATCGTCATCCTTGCTGCGCTGATGCCCACCCACCACCAGCAACTGGTCCGTGATGAACGAAGACGGCAAGCGGTACTCGTCCGTCCCGGAAAACGAAGAGCCGTTGCCTGCCGAATTGATCACCACCACATCGGGGTGCTTGCGCCGTAGCCAGAGGAAAAACTCTTCCAGCAGTTCTTCGTAACCGGACATGGCAATGCCAGACCTGAGCAACGAATCCACCTCATCGCCCTCGACGTTTTTCGCGCCGACCCGGTGCAGCCCCCAACTCCAGTTCAGGACTCGCGCGCCGTCTTCAACCAGATTCACCGATGCCGCGACATTCGCCGTGATGCCGGCATCGGAGTTGCGCTCGACAATCACCTCGAAACCATCGCTGACGCCATCCAGCGCGCGTAGAAAGCCGCTATTGCGGCCCTTGGCAGTGTCCGCCGCCAGAATGCCCGCCACGGTGGAGCCATGCCCGTCGGGCTTTTTCGCGTCACGGGCGTACAGGCACGTGCGTGGCTTGCCTGATTTGCAGTCACCCAGATAATCGGCAAAATCCGGGGAGTCAAAGTCCACTTCGCGCTCAATAATCCCGATGCGGATCGGCACCGGTTTGATCGGCGAAGTGACGGCTGGAATCCTGCGCTGGTAATAGTTGACCGCGTCCATGAAACGGTTGGCCGCCCACTGATCCTGAGTCGGCTTGGCCTGCTTGCCATCGCTGGGTGCCGCTTCGCCTTCAGGGGATTCAGCGGCTGACTCCTCGACCACTACGGCATCGACGCTGACCTCACTGCCCATGCGCAGCACCATAGCGTCGCGCTGCACCAGATCAGTCACCGGCAGGCGCAGCTGGTAAGTGTTGAGCGGTGCGATGGAACCGACGACGGTGGCACCGTACTTTTTCGCGATGCGCTCGGCTTCTTCTGCACCCTGGAATTTTTCTTCGACGATCACGCTGACCAGATCAACGTAACTGGTCAGGCCGTCCATGTTCTTGGCGACCTCCTTTGGCGTAGCCGCCAACACGTGACTGCCTGCCATGCTCAGCCATACGGCATTGCTGCTCTGCCCTTCCTGCTCAAGCCACAAGGGGCCGCTGAGCCAGTCGGCAGAGCTCAGGCGCAACTTTAGTCGCTCGCCGTCACGCTCAATCACCTGGCCCGGCAACGCTTTGCCATCCAGTTTGAGCTGCACAGCACCGGGTTTCAGCCCGCGGACGCCAAGACAGAAGGTCTGCTGCTCGCGGCCCAGCAGATCGTCGCAACGCTGCAGCCGCTCCACCCGTAAAGCCTCATTGGCCTGTACTGACGAAACACCGGCCAAAGCAGCCATGAACACGGGCAATACGGTGCGACTGAGCATTTAACAATCCTGAGGGACGCGGCGATAGCAGTCTGACTGCTGCGTCCCCTCAGGGTTCAGGGTTCAGGGCTCAGCTCAAGAGCCGCCCAGCGCGAAGTGCTTGAGGCTTTCCCCTTCCATTCGGTACCGCACCCACTCGTCCTGCGGCTCGGCGCCGATGGATTTATAGAAATCGATGGCAGGCTTATTCCAGTCCAGCACGCTCCACTCAAACCGGCCGCAGCCTGTGTCATGGGCGATTTTCGCCAAGTGGCGCAATAGGTGTTTGCCTGCGCCGACACCGCGATGTTCGAGTGACACAAACAGGTCTTCCAGGTACAAGCCTTTGCGCCCCTGCCATGTGGAATAGTTGAAGAAGTACACGGCAAAACCGATCGGTTGATCATCCAGCAGGCAAATCAGCGCCTTGGCCGGAGACGCTTCGTCAAACAGGCTACGCTCGATATCAGAGACGTCTGCCAGAACTTCATGCTCGGCCTTTTCATAGATGGCCAACTCGGTAATAAAGCCCAGAATGACCTGGGCATCAGCCCGGGTGGCCTCACGAATATGCAACGTCACGACTCTCTCCTTGTAATGATGGCTCTTTATGATCGAACAGGCCGTTCAGCAGCGAACGACCGGCGGTGGATTGTGTCTCAAGCATCAGCCCGGCGCAGCATTAAAACGTCTACGCCTTCACTCGTATTTAAGGATGCTGTATGGACAACAATGAAGAAGGCAGAACCCCCGGGTTATCCGCTGAAGAAGAACGCGAAGTCGACGAGAACCAGCCTCCCCGTGCGGCGGTGCTGCACGAGACCATTCGCATTCAGGGCGATCATGAGCTGGAGCGCAGTGTTGCGGCCCTCTGGTGGTCGGCGTTGGCCGCGGGTTTGACCATGGGCCTGTCGCTGATGGCCATGGGGTTGTTCAAGTCACGCCTGCCGGATATCGAGTCCAGTCATGTCATCGCCAGCCTGGGTTATTCCGCCGGTTTTCTCGCGGTCATCCTGGCTCGTCAGCAACTGTTCACCGAAAACACCCTGACGGCGGTGCTGCCGGTCATGAGCAAGCCGACCTTGAGCAACCTGGGTCGGTTGTTGCGATTGTGGGGCGTGGTGCTGTTCGGCAACCTGTGCGGTACTTTGCTGGTGGCCTATGTGATGTTGAATCTGCCGATCTTCGATAGCCAGACTGACAAGGCGTTTCTGGAAATCGGCCGCAAGGTGATGGAAAACGACGTCATTCACATGTTCTCCAAAGGCATCGTGTCCGGCTGGATGATCGCCACCATGGTCTGGATGATTGCGTCCATGGAAGCTGCGAAGATCTGGATCATCGTGCTGATCACCTACTTGATGGCCCTCGGCGACTTCACCCATATCGTGGTGGGCTCGGCCGAAGCATCGTATCTGGTGTTTGCCGGCGAATTGTCCTGGAGTGACTTCTGGCTGGTCTTCGCCGCACCAACGCTGGCCGGTAACATCATTGGCGGCAGCTTCATCTTCGCCATCCTCAGCCATGCGCAGATCCGCAGCGAAAAAGACACCACTGCCAAACTGGAGCGGGACCGGTTGAAAAAGATTGCAGAGAAGAAGCGGTTGAAGGAAGAGGAGCAGGCTGCAGCCGTCGAAAAAACGACCTGAACTGGAATGCTCTCCCTTGTGGGAGCGAATTCATTCGCGAAGGGGCAGGTACATCCGCAACCAAAGTATCGCCTGAAATACCGCCTTCCCGAATGAATTCGGTCCCACCGGGCCGCCATTGAGCTTGAGACTAGCGCCAGTCTGGGGGAGCGGTATTCCATACCAAACCTGTAACAGATGAAAATTCTTTCAGAAACTATTCAGGTCACATCAGCGAGAATAGGTTTTTTGGCTGTAATCCTTCAGGCAGGCAAGATGACCCGAATTCTGACCATCGAAGACGATGCCGTGACCGCCCAGGAAATCGTTGCGGAATTGAGCAACCATGGCCTTGAGGTGGACTGGGTCGATAATGGCCGTGAGGGCCTCGCCCGTGCGGTAAGCGGCGACTATGACCTGATCACCCTCGACCGCATGCTGCCCGAAGTGGACGGTCTGGCCATTGTTACCACCTTGCGCGCGCAAGGCATCCTCACCCCTATTCTGATGATCAGCGCCCTCTCCGACGTTGATGAACGTGTGCGCGGCCTGCGTGCCGGTGGCGATGATTACCTCGCCAAGCCTTTTGCGTCCGACGAAATGGCCGCACGGGTTGAAGTCTTGCTGCGCCGACGTAACACTGTGGCCGCCGCGGAAACCATCCTGCGGGTCGCCGATCTTGAGCTGAACCTGATCAAACGTGAAGCCAGCCGCGGACAACAGCCACTGAGCTTGCTGCCCACCGAGTACAAACTGCTGGAATTCCTGATGCGCAACAGCGGGCAGATCATCACCCGCATGATGATTTTCGAGGAAGTCTGGGGTTATCACTTCGATCCCGGCACCAACCTGATCGACGTACATATTGGGCGTTTGCGGAAAAAAATCGATCCACCCGGCATGACTCCACTGATTCGGACCGTGCGAGGCTCGGGTTATGTCATTGCTGAACCCGTCTAAAGGCTGGCGTTCCTCTACTAGCCGCTTGCTGGCGTTGTACAGTTTTCTGTTCGTGGCCTGGAGCTGCACGCTGATCGGCGTGTTGTACTGGGAAGTCAGCAGCTACCTGGAAAACCTCGCCCGCCACTCCCTCATGCAACGCCAGCAGCTGTTTGCCCGCTTTGAAGGCGAACAGTTGATCGAGGCACTAACCTCCAGCATGACCTTCGACATGCGCGCCGTGGACGCCTATGGCCTGTTCGACGCCGAGCTGCGCCCGCTCAATGGCCCGATAAAAACGGTCCCTCCCAGCCTGCCGCTGGACGGCAAGATTCATCAGTTGAGTAACTGCGTCGACTCCGAAGATCCGCACATGCCGCAGGACACCTGCGATGCAGTGGCCAGCCAGACCCGCGACGGTCACTGGCTGGTGCTGGTGCGCGACAACGGTTCACTGTTCGCCGTCACTACCCTGATCTTGCGCGCCCTGCTCTGGGGGCTGTCATTGACGATTATTCCCGGCATTGCTGGCTGGCATTTGCTGAGTCGCCGACCGCTGAAACGCATTCGCGGCATTCAGGCCAGCGCCGAGGCAATCGTCGCAGGCGATCTGGGTCGCCGCCTTCCGGTGTCGGCACGCCGCGATGAGCTGGACATGCTGGCGGTCATCGTCAACGCCATGCTAGATCGCATCGAAAAACTGATGAATGAGGTCAAAGGCGTCTGCGATAGCATCGCCCATGACCTGCGCACACCACTGACTCGCTTGCGAGCGCAGCTCTATCGCATCCAGCAACAATCGCCGGAAGACTCGCTGGTAGCCACGCAAATGGATCAAGTGATTGCCGAGGCAGACACGCTGATGGCGCGTTTTCGCGGCTTGCTGCGCATTTCGGAAATCGAGGATCACCAGCGTCGCTCGGCGTTCGTCCAAGTCGATCCTGGCGAACTGTTGCAAGAGGTTCACGATTTTTACCTGCCTCTGGCCGAGGAAGGCGGCGTCAGCCTGTACCTGCGCGTGGAGGATCCGCTGCCACCACTAATGGGCGACCGCGCCCTGCTCTTCGAAGCACTGGCAAACCTGCTCAGCAACTCAATCAAGTTCACCCCGCCCGGCGGCAGCGTGATCCTTAGTGCCAGAGCAGACGGCGACAGCACCTGCCTCGAAGTCCAGGACTCAGGCCCCGGTATTCCTGAGGCAGAACGGCAAGCGGTGTTCCAACGCTTTTATCGCAGTGAAGGCAGCACCCAGAAACACGGGTTTGGCCTCGGGCTGTCCATTGTTGCGGCGATCGTCAACCTGCACGGCTTCACCTTGCACATCGGTACGAGTCCGCTGGGTGGCGCGAGATTGAGTCTTGAGTGTCGGCAGACGGTGGCGTTGGTGTGATCGTGCACTATTGCTTATTCAACGATCTGTAGGAGCGCGCTTGGTCTGGGCCGCATCCGGACGATGCGGTGCGTCAGCGAAAAATGCGTTCCCTGACCAGATCCCATCGCGGGCAAGCTCGCTCCTACAAGTAAGCGTTTGCTGCGCGACAGCGCTGTGTCAGGAACACTGAGCGCGCTCCTATCAAACAAAATATAACTATCTGATTTGGAATGCTTTTTACTGTAGGAGTGAGCTTGCTCGCGATAGCTTCAGCACAGGCAATATATTCATCGACCAACAGATCGAATCGCGAGCAAGCTCACTCCTACAGGTCCCGTGTTTGTTTCGCGACAGCGCGGTGTCAGGGATACAGGGCTAGCTCCTACAGATCATCAGAGAGTTGTAGTTTGTTTGACAGGAGCTGTCGAAGGCTGCGAAAGGCAGCCGTATTTCAAGGCACCGAAAACCCAAACAACACTCGTGGCGCATCAACCAGCAAGCCACTAAGTTCAGCCCCGGAACAGCCCAGCCCCTGCAACTGGCCGATGACCCGAGCGAAATCAACTTCACTCTCGTGCTGCGTATGCGGCCAGTCACTGCCCCAGACCAGCCGATTCAAGCCGAAGAACCTGATCAGCAAGGGCATGGCTGCCCTGGCAAAACCGGCGTTTTGCTCGGCGCTGCCACCCAGGCGATAAATCGCCGAAACCTTGACCCACACCCGACCGCTCAAACCGCATTCCAGCAGGGCCTTAAATGCCGGATGGTCAACCCCGAGCGGCGCTTCAGGACGACCAAAGTGATCGACGACGATCTTGCAGCCAAACGGCATCAGGCCGCGAATCAGGGTTGGAATGTCTTCTACCCCGCGATGCAATTCCACGTGCCAGCCCAGCGCTGAAACTTCATCGAGAAGACGCTTCCACGCGGGCTCGGTGAAGTCAGGCAAAGGCTTGCCCATCAGGTTCAGACGAATGCCGACGATGCCCTGCTCGTCCATCTGCCGAAGCGCTTCGCGGCTGATATCAACATCAACCACCGCGACACCACGCAATTGCTCAGGAGCCTTTGCGAGCGCGGCCAGCAGGTATTGATTGTCTGTACCGAGAAAGCTCGGCTGCACCAACACGCCGTGGCTCAGGCCATTGTCGTGAAGTTGCTGCAGGTAGGCCTCAAGGGTGGCGTCGTAGTCCGGGGTGTAACGGCGACCCGCCGTCAGGTTCAGATCACTGCTGAATACATGGGCGTGGCCATCGATACCGATGATCGGGGAAGTGCGGGAGTCAGGCATGGAGCTCATCTATCAAGAAGGCGCGGCGGATACCATACCCACCGCGCGTGGATCTGCTGCAAATCAGAAGCTCAATCAGACATCGGATCAGGCTTACTGCGGGGCTTCACGTCCTTGAGCCCCATCGGCTTCAGGTGTGGCCGCCTCCAGACTGCGGCCACGGGTTTCGGGTAAGCACAGCGCGGCGATCACTGCCACGCCGTAGGCGATACCGGCGTCGATACCGATGGCTGTGCCCAACGACATGGATTCACTCATGTGACCGACCATGAACGGAAAGACTGCCGACAGCACGCGGCCGAAGTTGTAGCAGAAACCAACGCCTGCGCCGCGCACATCTGCCGGATACAGTTCATTGAAAAACGAACCGAGACTGGCCGGAATACCGGCTGCAAAGAAGCCCAGCGGGAAGCCGAGGAACAGCATCTGCGTGTTGGTCAGTGGCATAAACACATAGCACTGCACCGTGATCACGCAGCAGATAGCGAACAGCAAAATGTTCATGCGCCGACCGATACGGTCGATCAGGAAGCCACTGGCAACGCAACCACACCAGAAGGCGACAATGATCACCGCCAGATAACCGCCCGAGTTCAATACCGACAGGTTGCGCTCGGTTTTCAGGAACGTCGGCAGCCAGGTCATCACCGCGTGATAACCACCGTGTGCGCCCAGCCCGAGGATGCCGCCAAGCAGAGTGACCCGCAGCAGTTCAGGGCGGAAGATCCCGGCCATGGACTTGAAGAAGCTTTTCGGCGTGGTCTTGTCTTTTTGCTGACGCTGGAAGCTGTCCGGTTCTTCGACGTTGCGACGTACCCAGATAATCAACAGGGATGGCAACAGACCGACAAGGAACATCGCGCGCCATGCAATATCCTGCGGCACCAGCGAGTAAATCAGAGTGAACACCAGCACCGCCAGCCCCCAACCTACAGCCCATGCGCTCTGCACGGTGCCCATGACCTTGCCGCGGTATTTGGACTGGATGGTTTCCGCCATCAGTACCGCACCGGCCGCCCACTCGCCGCCGATGCCGAAGCCTTGCAGGGCCTTGACGATCAAAAGCTGGTTAAAGCCGGTGACGAACGCCGAGAGAAAGGTGAAGAACGAGAACCACAAAATCATCCACTGCAGGGTACGCACCCGGCCGTAGCGATCCGACAGCGTACCGCCGACCCAGCCGCCCAATGCCGACGTCACCAGCGTCACACCGCTGATCAACCCGGCATCGCCCTTGGTCAAGGCAAAGGCGGCAATCAGTGCCGGAATCGCCAGACCGAACATTTGCACTTCCAGCGCATCCAGCGACCAGCCGCCGAAGCAGGCCCAAAACGTTTTGCGCTCACGAGGAGTGACTTGGCGATACCAACTGAACATGGTTTTTGTCCTTATAAGAATTTACCCGGAACCGCTAGATGAGCCATGCAGGGCCGAATTCATTCGCGAACCGATATTCCAGCCGACAAATTTTCACCGGATGTAAATGCCCTTCGCGAATGAATTCGCTCCCACCTGGCCGCCCCGCTTTCAACCCAGGCCATTGCGTTTTTTTGATTAAAAGCTGCGGACGAACCGTCAGCGGATTTCCACGCTGTAACGGAAATGGCTGGCGTGTCCACGCGAGCGACGCCACTCCAGCGGTTCGCCTGCGTAGTTGCGCGCCAGACGTTCAATCACCACCACCGGACTGTTGACGGGAATCTGCAACAGACGCGCATGCACATCACTGACCGCCTCGGCCGTCAGGGTCTCTTCGGCATAGGCCACCACCTGGCCGCATAATGTTTCGTAAATCGGGTACAGCAACGGCCCCTGACGCTGCAGGTCGTTGTCGAGCAACGCCTGGAATTGAACCCGGGGCAACCAGATTTCTTCCGCCAGCATGGGCTGCGTTTCAAGCAAGCGCAGACGCACCATGCGAATCACCGGCGAGTCAGGAACCAGACCCAGGGCCTGGCTGACGGCTGAAGGCGCGGTCATTGGTTCAATCGACAGGATTCGGCTTTCTGGTACCTGACGGGCGCCAGCAGCGGACTGAAAACGAAAGAAGCGGAACAGCGAGGACTCAAACTGCGGACGGCGAATAAATGTTCCGCGTCCCTGCTGACGCTCGAGAATATTGTCGGCAACCAGCATGTCGATGGCTTTGCGGACCGTGCCGGTGGACAGGCAATACTCGCTGGACAGTGCCGCTTCGGTAGGAATCGCCTCGCCTGGACGCCAACGATTATTGGCAATCTGCTCGGCCAACTGATCCCGCAGACGTTGATAAAGAGGTAAACGCTCATCACTGGATAATTTGTTCATATTGTTATTTATCTAGTCATCTATATGAATGTGAGACAAAGTATTGTCTCGATCATCAGGACCGTCAAGGCAACCAGACGACATTTTTTCGCCCCGTTCTATAAGATGATCAGCGTTTAGCCCTGTCGCTCAAGCAAAGGGTGATCTTTGAATGTGTAGTGAAGCGAGATGATGCAATTGACGAAACTGGATGCCGGACTGGCTGACTGGAACGACCTGCAAAACGCCCCTGACGAAAGCTGGGGGCTGTTGATGGGAAACGGGGCGAGTCTTGCCGTCTGGAAAAACTTCGCATACGACTCGCTGTTCGACCTGTCCCAGACCACTCGCAGCAACCCCATGAGTCGCACTGAACTGGCAGTATTCAGCGCCATGGAAACCAGCAATTTCGAACCGGTGCTGGCCGCGCTGAAATCAGCCATGCGGGTCAACGCTGCGTTGACCATCAGTTCGTCATCGCCGCGCAATCGCTATTTCGCCATCAAGGAAGCGCTGATCCACGCCATTCGTTCGGTGCATATTCCGTGGAAACTGATCGAGGCCAACACTCTTGCGCGGATGAACACCGAGTTGCAGCGCTACGCGACTGTGTATTCAAGCAACTATGACTTGCTGGCCTATTGGGCGGTGATGCATGCGCCGGAACACTTCGACGATCTGTTCAACGACGACGCGACGTTCAATCTGCATGAAACACGAGCTACCGCTACTCGCGTGCTGTATCTGCACGGGGGCATGCATCTGGTGAAGAACCTCGACGGAACGGTGCGCAAGCTGTTGTCATCGGAAAGCTCGCTGCTGGGCAGCTTCGCTATCAATGCCCTGGACGATGTGCCGCTGTTCATCAGCGAAGGCACCAGCGCTGAAAAAATGAAGCTCATCCGGACGTCGGATTACCTGTCGTTCTGTCATGGGCAATTGGCACAGCATGGCGATGCGCTGTGCATTTTCGGCCATGCACTGGGCAAGCAGGATGCGCATATCATCGCTGCGATCCGTCAGGCCCGGCCGAAGCGGATCGCGATTTCTGTCCTGCCGCGCAGTGAAGCGTTTATCGAGTTTCAAAAGCGGCATTACATCGGGTTGTTGGGTGATCTGGATATCGAGCTGAGCTTTTTTGATGCGAAAAGTCATCCGCTGGGCAGTGCGGATTTTTTGGTGAAAGCCTGACTGTAATGCCTACTCCTGTGGGAGCGAGGCTTGCCCGCGAAGAACGATAACGCGGTGCGTCTGATCCACCGCGTTATCGTTCTTCGCGGGCAAGCCTCGCTCCAACAGAACTTCAATCGAGAGCCTAGCGCGCCCCCGCCCGCCGCACCGGCGCCAACGCTGCGGCGATATGCTCCACCAGATACTCCGCATCCCGCGCCACACCGGAAAATCTGCCGGAACCCCAGGTGTACAGCCACGGCAAGCCGAGGAAGTACAGGCCCGGCTGTGCAGTGATACCTCGTTTGTGTCCGGGATGGCCGCGACCATTGAACACCGGGGCTTCAACCCAGGTGAAGTCAGGCGTAAACCCGATACACCACACAATACTGGTAATACCCGCCGCGCTCAGATCCAGTTCGGTGCGCTCCTGCTCAGGCGTCCATTGCGGCGAATAAACCTCACCGGCTGGAGCATTGATGCCGTGCTCCAGAATGTATTTATCGATGGAGCCATTGATCCGGTTATAGACCGCATCAGCACTGTCGAGACTGTCTTTGAGGTTATTGGCAAACGTCAGCGTGTTGCCCTTCAAGCCTTGCAGGCGTCCGAACAGTTCCATGCCCTCGACCGCGAAACGACGCAGGTCGATATCGCGACCACCGTCACGCCCCGTGACGTAATGATTGGTGTTGTCGCGCACGCCTTCACGCAGCGGATGCGTGTCGACACCGATTTCGTAGTAGCCCATTTCGGCCAGCCAGTCGACCACGTCCTTGCCGCGATAGAAACGCGCGCAACGGGGTGCATCGCCTACGGCCAGATAGACCTTGCGCCCGGCCAGGTGCAGGTCTTCGGCAATCTGCGCCCCGCTCTGCCCTGAGCCCACCACCAACACATTGCCTTCGGGCAGCGACTCGGCGTTGCGGTATTGCTCGGAGTGAATCTGGGTAATCTGCGCTGATACTCGCTCGGCCAGACGCGGGATGATCGGCGTGTGATAGCCGCCCGACGCGACGATCACCTGATCAGCCGTGAACTCGCCCTGAGAGGTGTGCACCTCAAAGCCGCCGCCAACGCGTGGCAACACGCGCTGCACCGCCACGCCCTCAAGCGCGGGCGCATTCACCGACGCGACAAACCCCGCCAGATACTCGTTGATTTGATCCTTGGTCATGAAGCCATGGGGATCCTTGCCCTGGTGCTCTACGCTGTAGCGATACCCAGGCAATGCGCATTGCCAGTTGGGCGTGACCAGACTGAAAGCATCCCAGCGCTGAGTGCGCCAGATATGGGTCAGGCTGTTTTTTTCCAGCACCAGATGATCGATGCCGTGGGCCTGTAAATAATGGCTGGCAGACAAACCGGCCTGCCCGCCGCCGACGATGATCACGCTGTGATGGGGTGGTTTGATTGAAGTGAGAGGGTTGGGCATGGGGGCTCCGGGATATTGGATTGAAATGCGTTTCCTGTGGGAGCCGGGCTTGCCCGCGATGAACGATGACGCGGTCTGACATTAAATCGCGTCCAGCACCATCGCGGGCAAGCCCGGCTCCCACACGACCGCAGCATGCAGGCCTAAAAAGAACTCCACCCCGAGCTGGGCACCCGCCCGCCGCCTTCGGTGCGCATACTGATAACCTCCACAGCGCCGTCTTCCTGACGCATGGCCTGGCCCTTCAGGGAGTTGAGGGTGTCCATCGCCGAGCTGCAGTAGAAGCCTTTGACCTGCTTGACCCGCTCCGAGGCATTGTTGAGACCGCCTTCGATGCGTTCCAGAAAGTCGGCCAGCGGGTAACTGGCGCCTTCCTGCAAGTGGTCGTAAATCACCGTCGAAGGTGAATAGCCGGAGGCTTCTTTGCCGTTGGGCCAGCGAATGGTGAAATTGACAGCGGGCATGTCAGTGCTCCTGTGGGATGGTCAATGAGGACAGATCAAGATGGGCGTAACTGAAGCCGGTAAAGGCCTGCTCGCCAAGATTCCAGAACTCGGCGTGTTGCGAACCGGCCTGCACCGTCAGCGCGGCACTGGCGTTGACCTGACCGATTCGCTCGCAACACAGCCCTTCAAACGCAAAGGCGGCCTGCACGCTGGGCCAGTCCTTTTCATCAAGGGTCATGAGAAAGCCGTAGCTGGGAAAAACCTGTAGCCAGCGCTGTGGATCAGCATCCGGCGGACATGGCAATGCACTCAAATCCACATGCCCACCACAACCGGTGGCCTCCAGCAGCATCAGCAGGCTGCCCAATACCCCGGCGTTGCTGATGTCCTTGGCGGCATGCAGCAACTGCGCTTCGGCCAGACGCGCCAACACGTCCAGCTTGCTGCGCAGCCGTGAGGCCGGGACACCCTCGAAGGCCTTCCAATAGGTCGTGTCCGCGTGCCACTGGCCTTCGAGGTCCACCGCCATGGCAATCACCTGCCCCGGCGCGACATGCAGGCTGGAAAGCAACTTGCTGGCGACCCCGGTAATCGCCACAGCCAACGCAGTCGGATTGCCGTTGGCCAGACTGGTATGCCCGCCCGCCAGCATCAAACCGTAGGCCTCACACGCGGCGCGAATGCCGGCCAACACTTGCTGGGCGGCGTCTTGATCATGGTGCCAATACGCGTTGACCACCGCTGTGGCCCGACCGCCCATGGCGGTGATATCGCTGACATTGGCCATCACTGCCGACCAGCCCGCGAACCACGGGGCGGCACTGACGAATCCGGGCAACATGCCTTCAATCGCCAACAACTGATAATGCTCACCGCAGGCGATGGCCGCCGTGTCGTCGCCGGGCAAGGCGTAGAGTTCGGCACGAGTCATTACCTTGTCCGCTTTACCGATGACCGCTGCCGGCTGCTGAATGGCCTGCTTGGAAAGCATCGCCGGGGTGTTTCGCAACAGTCCGAGCAGCGCTGGCAGATCGTTGATCTCACGCATGGCGAGCCGCCTGCAAGGTGCGAAGCGACACCTGGCGCGGCATGAATGGGTAGCGCGTCAAATCGGCCTGCATCAGGCAATGAGGCTGGCCGAGCAACTCCAGGTGATTCAGGGTCTGCCAGTGCAGCGCCTGGAAATACAGCTCGTTGGCTGTTTGCACGGTGGCGTGAAAGATTTCGCAGCCCAGATCCTTTGCTCGCGACACCGCCTCATTGACAAGTGCCTTGCCGATCATGCTGTGGCGTCGATAGGCTGGCGCAACGCACAAGCGTCCGCCAAACCACACGCCAGGTTCGGGCTGGTAAATCCGTACCGCGCCGACCACCTGATCGGCCATGCCGCAATTACCGGCCAACGCGACAATCGCAATCGCCTGAAAGTCGTGACCGTCCTTGTCTTGCGCCAACAGTTGTTGCTCATCGGAGAACACCGCACGGCGCAACGCGTAATATGCCTGTTTCTCCCAATGTTCCGTGGCTGGTTTAACCAAAAGCTCACCGGCACGAAAAGGCTCGAACGTGCTGTCGACAAGAGCAAAGGCAAGGCTGGACATGGCGTTTCTCCCTTGGGTAAACCGGCTTACTCGTAGTTCTTCAGTGCCGAGCACGCGCCGCACTTGGCGCAACCGGCATTGATCTGTTCGGAACGCAAACCGTGACGACGCAGGCTCGCGCCAATCTGCGGATACAAGCGGGACATCATGGCGCTGTCGGGTTTGGGATGACGGGCCAGTGGCGTGCCGTCGATAGGTACAAAAGGCACCACGAACGGATACACACCCAATTCGCACAAGCGCTCACTCATCTCGGTGATCGCCGCTTCGCTGTCGCCCAGTCCGGCAAGGATGTAGGTGCTGACCTGACCGCGACCGAACACCTCGACCGCCGCGCTGAAGGCTTCGAAATAACGCGTGAGGGGCACTTCGGCCTTGCCGGGCATGATCCGCTGACGAACCTCGTCGGTGACCGCTTCCAGGTGCATGCCCAATGACACCACACCGCTGTCGCGCAGTCGCATGAACCACGCATCGTTATCCGGCGGCTCGCATTGCGCCTGAATCGGCAGATCAACGGCGGCCGTCACTGCGGCGGCGGACTCACACAGAATGGCTGCGCCGCGATCAGGCGTTTGTGGCGTGCCAGTGGTCATCACCATGTGCTTGACGCCATCCAGTTCAACTGCGGCTTTTGCCACTTCAGCCAGTTGCTGCGGACGCTTGCGGGCAATGGTCTTGCCAGCAGCCAAAGACTGGCCGATCGCACAGAACTGGCACGAAGTACCACGATCATTGAAGCGGATGCAATGCTGCAGGACGGTCGTTGCGAGCACATCGCTGCTGTGCAACGTGGCGATTTTCCAGTACGGAATGCCGTCATCAGTGCTCAATCCGTAAAACTTCGGCACGCCCGGCATCTGTACCTGACCGACCTGCAAGCCCTGACGAAAAATCAGCGCATGGCTGCCATCTTCACTGGGTTGCGCCTGATATGGAGAATCCTGAGAGGCCTGATTGAGGATCGGCACCATCATGGTCCGGCTGCCGAAACTCAGCGCCTTGTGGTCCGATGGCCCCGCTCCGCCTTGCCGCGACAGACCGTTCTGCGCGGCGGGCCAGCGCACCCCGTGACATTGCAACTCGGCCAGCAATTCATTGGTCTGCATGGGCAAGCTCCTCGGTTTTGAGTTGAGCGGCGCGCTCGTGCACATGCGCGGTGGGCGTGCGATCAATCAGCAGGCTGAGCAGTTCTGGACGGCTGTAATGCCCCACCGAATCCATCATGCGTTTACGCTTGTCGATCAGCGCCAGATCCAGATCAGCAATCACCCAGCCTTCACCGGAGCGCAGCGGCTCGCCGAGCAATTTGCCTTCCGGCGAGACAATGGCCGTGAAGCAACCGCCGGAAATCGGCGCCAGACCGCAGCCGGTGTCCTGCATGATTTGCCCCTGCTGATCGGCATCCAGCCAGGCTGTGGCGTTGACCACAAAGCAGCCTGACTCAAGGGCGTGATGGCGGATGGTGACTTCGATCTGCTCGGCAAAAATGTCTCCTACCAATGAGCCGGGGAACATCGCCACATGAATCTGCTCGCCGTCGGCCATCAACGCATAGCGGGCCAACGGGTTGTAATGCTCCCAGCAGGCCAGCGAGCCGATGCGGCCGACCGCGCTGTCCACGGCACGCAAGCCGGAGCCGTCGCCCTGCCCCCAGACCATGCGCTCGTGATACGTCGGGGTAATCTTGCGACGGTGCTGAATCAACGTGCCATCGGCATCGAACAACAACTGCGCGTTGTAGATCGTGCCGCCATCGCGCTCGTTGACGCCGATAGACGCGACGATCCCTGCCTCACGACAGGCCTCACCGATCTGCCGGGTCACGTCGGAAGGCACCGTGACGGACTGTTCAAGGAGTTTCAGGTGTTCCTTGCCCATGGCAAATGGCGGCTGGACGAAGGAAAAATAGGGGTAGTACGGCACCACGGTTTCCGGGAAAACCGCGAACTCCACACCTTCGCGCCCCAGCGCCAGCAAGGTTGTGCAGAGCTTGGCGACAGTGGCTTCCCGGGAGTACAACACCGGGCTGAACTGAACGGCGGCGGCGCGGATGGTGGTCATTTGGGAGGTCCTGAAAATTTTGGCGGCTTTCATGAAACTGATTTGAAATGAGATCCAACTGTGGGAGCCGGGCTTGCCCGCGATGCATGAGACGCGTCTTGAAGGTACACCGCGTTATCGTTTATCGCGGGCAAGCCCAGCTCCCACAGGTGCATTCCATGCAGGCACCGCGTGTTCTGTTACGCCGTCCAGGTATCGATAATCATCGCGCCCTCGCGGCGCATCAGCAGGCGCAGGTCCATGACGTCCAGTGGGTTGATGGGACGAATACCCTCGATCAGGGCTTTTTCGGTCTGGCCGTACAGGGCCTGCAAGGCGAAGCGGCAGGCGTAGACTTCGCCGCCTTCGGACATGAACGCTTTGATCTGGTTGTTCACCGCCAGATGGCCGGGGAAGGCTTCTGCACCCAGCGTCGGGAAACCACGCTGCACACCCAGCTGCACGCCGGGTCCGTACAACAGGATTTTGGTTTCAAAGCCTTTGCGCAGCAGGCGTTTGGCCTGGAGCATGTTGACCAGGCCGATAGAACCTTCGAAAGCGATGGTGTGAAACGTGAGCAGGGCTTTTTCGCCCGGTTCGGCTTTGACGTCCTCGAAGACTTTTTCTTCGTAATTGACCAGGAAGTCGCCGTCTTGATAGTGAGCAATGTCCACGCTTGGCATATCGTCGTTCTCCAGTAAGTCATGTTTTTATCAGCGGCTTGAAAACGCCGGGGTGACAACAGGACAAGAGCGAACGCCGTGCCAAAAATAAAAATGTTGTCCGTATGCGGGCTAAGCCACTGATTATCAAAAATATTAAGATCTGATCCGGTTTTTACGGACCTATCTGAGCCTATCGCCGGATCACGCATTCCCGTAGAAATACGAATCTTCGTAGCGCTGGATCACGAGATTTCGTAATGAGCGAGCCAGATTCACTGACCGGCTGGGCCGACCTGGCCTATTCTTCGCGGCACATGGTGTTCGAGCACTGCGCCGAGGCCATCGCCCTGCTCGACCCCGTAGCGGATCGCTTCGGCGACCTGAACGTGGCGGCCTGCAAGCTGCTCGGCTATCCGCGCCAGGAACTGCTGGAGCTGCCGGTCAGCAAATTGTTCGGTCATCAACTGGCCGACCTGATCGTCTTTACTCAAGCCGTCATGAATAAAGGCCGTGGCTGGACCGAAGATCTCAGCTGCAATTGCAAGACCGGCGAGCGCATAGAGCTGGAATTGTCAGCAACCATTCTGCAGGTCAAAGGCAACCCACAGCTGATTCTGGTCATGCGTGAAGCCAGCCATGAGAAGTACCAGCGTGATCAGGCCCATACCGAGCGCACCATGCGTGGCGGCCTGCTGGAATGGCGCAATATTCTCAACCTGTTTCAGGAAACAGAGCGCGATAATCAGTTGCTGCTCAGCGCGGTGGGCGACGGCATTTACAGCATCAACACCGATGGCCTGGCCACCTTCGTTAACCCGGCTGGCGCACGCATGCTGGGCTGGGAACCGGCAGACATGATCGGCAAGAACATCCACCGCATTCACCATCACACCCACGCCGATGGCAGCCACTACCCGGTGGAAGACTGCCCGATTTATAAAGCGGTACGCGATGGTGTGGTTCATGAGGGTCGGCAGGAGGTTTTCTGGCGTCGGGATGGCAGCTCGTTCCCGGTTGAGTTCACCAGCACGCCGGTGATTGCCGATGGTCGAATTGCCGGTGCGGTGGTGGTATTCCGCGACATCACCGAGCGGCGGACCACGGAGAACCAGCTGCACAATGCGCTCGAAGAGCTCAAGGTGCTCAAGCAGCGCCTTGAAGAGCAAAACGCGTATCTGCAGGAAGAAATTCACATCGAACACAACTTTCGGGAAATCGTCGGCCAGAGCGAGCCGATCCTGAAGATCATCAAACAGATCGACGTCGTGGCGCCGACCGACGCCAGCGTGTTGATCAATGGCGAATCCGGCACCGGCAAAGAATTGATTGCCCGGGCGATCCATCAGGCCAGTCGACGCAGTGCCAACCCGCTGATCAGGGTCAACTGCGCGGCGATTCCCACCGAGTTGTTTGAAAGCGAGTTCTTCGGCCATATTCGCGGTGCGTTTACCGGAGCGATTCGTGACCGTGTCGGACGTTTTGAACTGGCGGATGGCGGCACTCTGTTCCTTGATGAAATCGGCGAGATACCACTGGAGTTGCAAAGCAAACTGTTACGAGTTCTACAGGAAGGTCAGTTCGAGCGCGTCGGCGAAGAACGCACGCGCAAGGTTGATGTGCGAATCATCGCCGCGACTAACCGGGACTTGCGTCAGGAAGTGACCGCCAAACATTTCCGCGAGGATCTGTACTTCCGCCTTAACGTCTTTCCTATCCAGTCCCCGGCCCTGCGCGAGCGGCCGATGGACATTGCGCCATTGGCTGCACACTTCCTCAAACAGACCGCCAAACGCTTGAACATGCCGGGCCGCCGGTTGCGCAACAGCGACATCGAACGCCTGCAACGCTATTCATGGCCCGGCAATATCCGTGAGTTGCAGAACGTTATCGAACGAGCGCTGATCACCTCTCACGGTGCGGATTTGAATATGGACCTGCCGGACGAGCCCAACAGAACCGAAGCCGCCCCTGCACTGCTTCCCGCCACGAGCATCATGACGGACGCTCAGGTGAGAGAACTGGAACGGAGCAACATGCAGGCGGCACTCAAAGCCTGTAATGGCAAGTTGTTCGGCAAGGGAGGTGCAGCAGAGTTGCTGGGTTTGAAACCGACAACATTGGCGTCGCGGTTGAAGCGGCTGGATATTGAGGTGGGATGAAATGCTAGGCCCGAAGACTTCGAATAACATTGACCAAAACAGGAGAAAAGGGTTGAAGCTTTTGTTCGCGATCTATTTGACGCAAATCGTCTAGCAGCAAATTGAGCAAGTCGTCAGTGGTAAGCCTAAGCTCAGCAGCGTCCAGACCTCCGTTGCTATACAGCAACGTATCAACCATTGCCCTCCGCTCTCCTATCAGCCCACGATTATTTAGCTTAAGAACCCTGATGCTGGCGTTCGCTCGCTCAGTCAAACCTTCTACTGCTCCAGATAACTCGAACAGCAACTCTGTTTCACATTCATCCATCAGTGGTGTTAGCGGCAACGGCTGACTGCGATGGGCGTCGCCGCATCGTCCGGGTTTATTGCAGCTGGCGACGATATTCTGGAAATCCAGCGTCCGATTACGCGCCAAATTTTGAGCTTCGACATGCTCGTTGTGAGAGCTCACTTTCTCGGAAGATATTCCGCGACAGCAATAAGCGCATAAACCATGTTGCTCAGCGACACAGGCTTGTCGAATGGCATCTTTTATCTCGCCGTGACCGACAAGATCATGATACCGAGTGCCTGGGTTCCTTCGCTTCCATGCTTCAAGGATCGCTAAACCTCCTTTTTCAATCTTTCGCACGATGCACTTCCTGCTTTCGAATCAACAACGCGGCTTTAGCTAGCTCAATGTGGTCTGCGGGGAGCTCGCCAGCCAGGATTCGATACAAAGTGCGAGCCTCATCCAGCTCACCCCTCACAAGGAAATATTGCAATTCATCAAGATGAGCTTGAACGGAGGTATTACGGATATCAGTATCCATAACACTCAACAGCACTTGGTTGGCGTCCAGACCATAAAGACTGTCTTGCTCATGTAACTCCCCATCGCTCATAACGTATACCAATACATCCTTGGCATCGCTGATGACCAATGGGGAGTGGGTGGTCAAAAGGAACTGGCAATTAGGAAAGGTCGTGGTGAGCTGTTCAATCAGGCTACGCTGCCACTTGGGGTGAAGATGAAGCTCTACCTCGTCGATCAAAACGATACCGTTACCCTGCAGGGGATTTTCGAGGGCTGGGTTCATCATAGCTAGGCGCCTGGCGATATCTCCAACCAGTGCCATCATAGATTTTTCGCCCTGAGAAAGCTGAGAAACGTTTAGAGTGACGCCCTCTTTATCGATAGCCATATGCAAACTTGGCCTTCGCTTAACGCGCAGATTATTGAATCCGGGCATAAAGGCTTCCACCGCAATTCTCACGGCTGTCAGTTGGCGATCTCGAGATGAGGCGTGCTCTTGTGACAATAATTTCCACGTCGCGCTATCTGGCGCGACTTTCTGGGAAAGTTCATTTAAGAGTTCTGCAGATATTCCCGTCTCATTTTCATTGTCCTCACGCTCTCTGAACCACTCAAAAAATCGGCGAAAATCTACGCCTCTTGCAAGCGCGTTGTCATAACCATCGAGTTGGTCAAACGTGTGTTTAGCATGAATTTTCAACGGAATTTCAAGCACCGAGCGCTCAACCGGGTAATAAGCCACCATTGGCAAGGACGCACTCTCACTCTCTGTCAACAACGAGCGATAGCTGTCTGCCAAAAGATTGAGATCACTCAACATCGACACTGAAGCTGCCTTACGACCTTTTTTCGCAGTTGATATCGCCCACTTTGAAGAGGGCCTATGAACACGAGGATCAAACACAACCGCTTCATTTACCTCAACGACAATCGAGGCTGAAGAGGCATCGTTGCGAATCGCCGACTCATCAATACGGTTACCAATACCTTTCTCCGTACGAATCCGCGCGACCAACCAACTTAGAGACGTAGCCACCGACTTGAGCAATGTGGTCTTGCCCGCCCCATTGTTCCCAACCAGTACCGTGACACTAGATAAGTGCCGCGGGGTAGGTGCCAAAGGGACATCAAGGTCGGCGAAACGACCCACGTTAACGAGCCTGAAGCTTTTGATTTCCATGTAATCCCTGAGGGGCCGGATCCAGATTTGAGTGACAGGGCGAAGTATGCCACTCATTGCAGGGCTTGAATCTCGACGAAAGCGCCCGTTACCAAATAAAAGGGGGAGCCAGACGGTATGTCGGCCCCCCCGAATACCCAGCAGCATGCTTGGCGTCAGTTGACCTTCACATCACTGAACTTCAGAACACTTTCATTGCTGTCCCTGTTACGGAAAGTCAGCTTCAGTGCCGGAGAGAGTTTTACCTGAGCTCTGGTTGTTTCGAAAATCAACGTCAGACGCGTCGGCACGTTTCTGATCAATTGGAACGAGTCCCACCGGTCAAACTTGGCATCACCTACACGCAACTGCGCCAGATTCAGAGCCCCGCCGGCTTCTTCAAACAGACTGCTGGGCGATACCAGCCTGAAATCACGATCCGAGTTGTTGTTGGTCAGCATCAGAGTACAGGCAGGCGCTTGCCCATTCTGTTCACATTCCAGCAACTCGATGCGAACGTTGTCGACTGTTTCAACCCGTTTACCAAAGACGTTGGCGTTGTCATTTACCTGCATGAGTTTCTGATTGCGAGCGAACTCAAAGGAAGGCTTGGCATACTCGCCACCCAGTTTGAAAAAGACACCACACAGCATGAGGCTGAGCAGTAGCCAAACCGTGTATTTAAGGGCGCGCGGTAGCTTATCGGCTAGAAAAGCAATCCAGAACGCTACGAGGAAGGTCACCACGCAAACCACCGAAATCATGGTTTGCCAGTTTAGAAACTCGAGACTGAAACCAAAAACACTAGGATCGGGGAAAACGTAGGTAAATAGCCCCCATAAAGTCGCCAACAAGCTGCTAATGCTTGCGCCTATTTTGGTAAAAAGAATTGCCGGTTTGCTGCGGGGAGGTGTTGCTGCATCCATTGCTACTTTGCCTTGTACGATTTCTGAGAAAACTGATCGATACCCTGAAAAGGATTATTCGAACGGAATGGCGAGCACCAATAGTGGTGTTCCGCCATTATCCCGGAAATGTCAGCAAAAATGCACCGCCCTCACATGACGAAGCTTTCCTACTTGACTACCCTCTCCAACCAACCCGCCAAATCATTGACCTCAGTCTCGTTCACACCGTGAGGCAGCCCGGCATAGGCGTGGTATTGCGGCTTGAGCCCCAACGCTTTCAGGTACGCCTCGGCATCGCTCGCGCCCTGCACCGGGATCAGTGTGTCGGCTGTGCCGTGGCCGATGAAGACAGCGAGTTTGCGCAGCGCCGGATCAGGCTTGAGTTCCGCCTTGAGCACCGGCAGCATGTGGCCACTCAATGCTGCAAAGCCTCCCACCAGACCGGGATCACGCAGCGCCACTTCGTAGCTCATCATGGCACCCTGACTGAAGCCCACCAGAAAGACCTTTGACGGCTGGGTCTGGTATTTGCTCGTCGCCTGTTCAATAAACTGCTTCAGCAATTGCCCGCTGCTTTCAAGGTCCGACGTTACGCCGTCGTAATAGGCAGAATCCCGCTTCGGGGTGAACCACTGATAGCCCTCCTCCCTTGCGTTCATCGGCGCCCGCACCGACAGGTAGTTGTAATCACTCGGCATCAGCGAGGTGAAGCTGAGCAGGTTGGTTTCATCGCCACCGTAGCCATGTAAAAAGATGACCAGAGGCTTGTCTTTTACTTCAGTGCTGGCCTGTTCCACATAAGCCAGAGGCAGATCACGCAACAATGGCTGCCCGGCCTGAGCCAACCCGCACATGGCAAACAACATGAAGGCAAACACTTTCAACATTAATCAAGACCTCGGATGAGCGCTGCCTGTCTTCAGGACAGCGCTAAGTGGGGGGTAAGGATCAATCGTCGATGCCGGTGTGGCTGACCCTTTCCGGACGCAGCAACTGCATTTGCTGACGATAATCATCCGTCACCTGACGGGACTGGCTGCTGCTGGTGATCACACGTGGCGTGATCAGCACGATCAGCTCGGTGCGCGCCTTGGATTTGCTCGTGGTGCCGAACAACCAGCGCAGACCGGGAATATTGCCCAGATACGGTATCGAGCTGGTGGTCTCGGAATTGTTCTGATTGATCAGACCGCCAAGCAGCACCGTCTGGCCACTTTGTACGGCAACCTGAGTCGACACCGAACGGGTCGAAATGCTCGGATTGGCCTGCGTATCGGTGATAGTAGACGTGTCCGCATTACTGACCTGCTGCTGGATATCCATGTACACCAGACCGCCCGGATTGATCCGTGGCACCACATCCAGAATCACACCGGTCTGCACGTATTCGACGCTGCTCAGGGTGGTATCGGAGTTGATGGTGTTGACCGTGGTCTGGCTGATCGGGATGTTATCGCCGACCTGGATCTGCGCCTGCTGGTTGTTCATCACCACCAGAGATGGCGCGGACAGCACCTGGGTGCGGCCGTTGGTTTCCAGGGCACGCAGGGCGACTTGCAAGTTACTGCTGACAAACGAGTAGAACAGCGAGGAGTTCTGAACCCCTAGGCCGCCGCCGCCCAATGCGCCCTGACTGCCAGAGGCATTATTGATGTTGGTGGTGCCAGTGTTACCCGCCAGACGGCCCAGGTACCACTGCACTCCCAGATCGAGGTCGCCGGTCAGATTGACTTCGAGAATCCGCGTTTCGATCTGCACTTGCAGCGGCGCGTTATCGAGGCGCTTGATGGCCGCTTCGATCTCCTTCCACTGCGCCGGGCGGGTACGGACCAGCAACTGGTTGCTGCTCTTCTGTGCAGTGATACGGGTGCTGGCATCGATGCCCTTGGGCGTGTTGCCGCTACCGCCGCCCTGCTCCGCGCTGGTGTCGGATTCGCTGTCGAGGTTTTCTTCGCTGCTTTCGCTGTCCTGCTCTTCGTCGCCGCTGCCCATGCCCTGGTTCTGGTTGTTGCCCATCCCCATGCCGCTGCTGTTGCCGCCCATGCCGCCCACACCACCGAAACCGCCGGTGCTGTTGTTCATGCCATTGGAGGTGCCACCCGAGCTCAATGATGAGAGCGAGCGGGTGCGCAGACCCGGTGCAACCTTGGCCGCAGAGTCATCCTTGATCGCGCCGTTACCGTAGATCTGGCGCAGGTATTTGGCGAGGTCGGTGGCTTTCATGTTGCGCACATCGTAGACGTACATTTGCGGCTCGTTGCCGCCACCCTCGTCGATGGTCCGGATCCAGTCACCCACTTCACGCAGGTACTCCGGCTGCGAAGAAATCGCCACCACGGAGTTGGTCCGTTCGATGGGCAGGAAACGCACCATGCCCGCCAACGGCATGCCGCTGTCGGGGCCGAACATCTTTTGCAGTTCCGGCATCAGCTCGCCAACCGAGGCGCGCTGCAAACCAAACACACCTACTGACATGCCCTTGAGCCAGTCAACGTCAAAGGTATCGATGGTGTCCTGATAGTTGGCCAGTTCATCCGGCGTACCCGACATGCTCAATATGTTGCGCGCCGGATCAACCAGCAGGAAGGCGTTTTCCCGGGCGAACGGTTTGAGCAGTTTCTGCATCTCGGTAGCCGAGATATAGCGCAACGGGAACAGCCGCGCCGACATGCCGGCTGCGGGCTGGGACACGGTCATTTCAGGCACCAGCTTGCCCGCGACCGCCTGATTGGCGGGCAGGATCACGTAGCGATCGCCCTGCTTGATCATGGCGTTGTCAGTCCAGGAGAGCAGCGTCTCGAGGATCGACAGCGCTTGCCGCTTGTTAACCGGCTTGGAGGTCGAAAAACTCACCTCACCCTTAACGCCTTGAGCAATGCTGTAGTTCTCATGCAGCAGGTCGCCCATGATGCTGTTGATTACGGCTTCGATGGGCTGGTTGGTGAAGTTGAAAACGATGTCACCGACTTCAGCGTTACGGCCTGCAGGCGCTGAAGATGGCGACGCGGCCGTCGGCTTGCGCACGAATTGCTGGTTGCCACGGATCAACTGCCGGGTAGGCGCTGTGGCGGGTTGAGGCTGCGACGCTTCCTGCGGAACCTGCTCACTGCGCGGATCAACCGGCGGACGTTGCGAGCCGGTGCCGTTCAGGGCCTCGCGCAACATGTCGCTGTCTTGATCGTAATTGTTGGGCGCTGTGGCACAGCCCCCGAGGGCGACAGCTGTGGCCAGGCACAACATGGGAGTGCGCAAGCGAGGGAATTGACGAACGCCTGAAGAAGTAGCCATTTACTGGGTGGACTCGCGAGGAAGAGAAATCGGTGGTGTTTTAGACGGCGGCGGCAAACGCAGCGCACGCAGCGCCAGGCTTTGAGTGCGACCGTCGGAAGAAAAATCGGCTTGCATGGGGGTCAGCTTTTCCAGCTTCCAGCCGTTGGGCAGCGACTCGCCCTGGTGCACTTTCAATGGTGGTCCGTCAGTACGTTTGATCAAGGCAACCCGCAGTTCACCGTCGATCATGATCCCGGTCAACGTCAGTCCCGCGAGACTGGACGCCTGAGCTTTTCCAACCGAGCGATCCGGCGTGCGGTCGGTACTGAACAGCGGGGCCTGCCAGGTTTGCGCAAGGCTTTGCAGCGTGGCACTCGGGGCGACAAGGGCTTTTCCGGCTTTGTCATTTTGCGAGCGCGGAGCTTGTGCTGGCAACCAGTCCGGGGAATTGGCAGCGCCGCTGACAATTGCGGTAATGACCAGACCGAGAACGGCCGCCAGACCGAGCAAGCCCCATTCGGTGGAGCGCAATGAACCGATCATTGGGCATCCTCTTCAGTTTCGGGCGCGTCTTGAGCTTCGGACGCCTCTTCAACTTCAACGCCTGCCGGTTGCAGATAACCACGGACCAGCAAATGCGCGACCAGCTTGCCAGCCCCGCCTTTAACCGGCGCATCGGCACCACGGCGCACGCTCATTTCATCGACAAAGAGAAACGGCCGCTGGTATTCCAGCTCGTGCAGAATCGCGGTCAATGGCTCGATGGCGCACTCCAGGGTCAGGCTGACTTTGACCTGGCGGTACGGCTCGGCGCTGTCCTGTTCCGGAGTGATCGGCATGCGCTGGGTCAATGCACAGCCGCCACCGGTGCTCGCGTGGCTGTTGATCAGGTCGGCGATGCGCTGCATCAAATCGGCAGCCACGGCGCTGGGATCATCGCCGGGCAACAGGCTGGTGCTGCTGGCAGGATCGTTACGGGCCTGTTCAAGTTGCTTTTTCAGCGTGTTGCCCTGGCTCAGCAAGCCCGCGTAGCGCTGTTGCTGCTCACGTAGCTGGTCGGCCTGAGCATCGATTTCACGCAGCGGCCCGGCGAACCAGCTGTCGATCAGCAGCCAATAGGCGAAGCACAGCACCAGCGCCAATACGATCAGCGCGGCACCGCGACGTTCACGGCTGGTCAGTGGTCGGCGCATTTGCGGCCTCCTGATGCAAATGGGCGCGCAGCGAGAAACGATCCTTGCCGGTTTGTGGGTCAGGCTGAATGACGCCCTGGAATTGTGCGTTGTCCAGACTGTGGCAATCTTTCACCCGGGCAATCAGGGCGCTGGCCTTGGCGCTTTGCCCGGAAAACGAAACTTCGGCGCTGTCGGTGATTTCCAGTTGGTCGATCCAGGTGTCACGCGGCAAGCAAGCCGTGAGTTCGCTGAGCAGCGATGCATACGTCGGCTGCGCGGCTTTACGCTGGATCAGGTAACTGGCGGCACCGCGGGTATTGGTCAGTTGCTGACGGATTTTCTGAATCTGCGCGACCTGGGCTCTTTGTGCCTGGACGGTGCTTTGCATTTCTTCCAGCAATTGCTGGCGACTGTTGAGCCAGAGAAACATGGCGACGATCAACAGGCCGCCGCACAGCCACAGGAGTTTGCGTTGCAGGCCCAGACCATTGCTTTTTTGCCGAGGACGCAACGGGGCGGGTAGCAGGTCAACACCCAGACGGGACGCGTGATCACTGCCCACATCCACGGCGTGCGGCTGCAAGCCGAGGGTTGCGCATTCATTGAGAATCGCATCCAGCCGCTCGCGCAGAATCGCTACCAGCGTGACATGAATAAAGGCGCCGCTGCGCTTGTCCTGCCGGGCAACGAAGTACAGCTGCGAGGCATCGTACGGCGTAAATCGGTCCAGTTCATAACCAACCACGGTGTTCAGGTCCCGGGCAGCGGCCAGAGGCAGTTGCAGGCTTTGCACAAGCACCATTGACGGCGGCAGCAGTAAAACCTGTTGTACGTTTGCAGGCAGGACCGGCAACGATCCCACCAACGGCCAGGCATGCAAGTGCTCCGGCGTGTCGTGAATCAACAGCAGCTGCAGTTTCTCGGGCATGCAGGCCCGCAGTTCCGCCAGCCACAATTGCCAGCCGCGTTGCAGCAGGCTGCCGCGCCACTGTTGGGCGATACGCTCGGCAAGGGCCAGTAAGGGCGCAGGCAAGGTCATCTGCCGCGCTGAAAATAGTCGATTCATTCTTGCCAACGCAGGACCCGATAAGGCTGTGCGCTTCCCTCCGATGGGCTCAATAAAACAGTGGTCTGTAGCTCGGCATGGAAACCGCCGGGGCGTTGCGCGTAACTTTCGATCATCAATACTTCACCCGGATCGCTACCCACCGCGCTCTGGTTTGGCAGGTTCAAGGCCCGCCGCAACAACGGCGATGCAAAAGCCGGTTCAGGTCGGTCCAGCCCACTCCACAAGGTCACTTCCGGCAGCATCTGGCGATACAACGCCTGAGTCATGCCCGGTAATTGCCTGACTTCTTCAATCACCCGCAGCGGCGGCGAACCCGAACCGCGACGGCTTTCAATCTCCTGGGCCATGGCCGCAGCCTGATCTTTCCCGGCACCGCAAGCCTGGGCCAGACGGGCAATGTCACCCGCCACTGCACTGTTCAAATCCAGCTTGCCGCGCTCGCTGCGCACCCTGATCCGCAACTGCGCATCATCAAAGCGCAATGCAACTTCCCGGCCATCGGCGATCCAGCGTTTACGTTCCAGCGGATCGCTCAAACCTTTGACTGCCATCGCCAGACCAGCCTCTGCTGCCAAATGCGCCTGAGTGTGTTGCCGGGCCCACAATGCCTGGCGACTTTCCAGTTGCACCCAACTGGCCAGACTGCCGAGTAACAGGCTAAGAAGCGCCAAAGCCCATAACACCAGCAGCAATGCGACACCGCGCTGTTTATCGGGTACCGCCCTCATTGGCCGCCCGCTCCACCAGACAAATCCAGCCGCAGCGCCACTACTTCAGTCAGCCATGGCACCGGGCCGTTGAGCTTAGCGTCGATCCGCACCGCTCGCGGCAGGCGCGTTGGCCAGGGCCAGTCGGCCATCCAGCCAGTGGGCTCACCTTTGGGTGTGACCCCCCGGTAGCTCAAACTCAACGACTCAACATTACGCGCCAGCACCTGCGGGTCGCCCCACGGTCTGGAAGTGGTGCCATCGGCTGTGCTCAGAATCTGCGCGAAAGCGACCTGCAACTCCCGATCCTTTACCTCAAGGGTGTGCAGCTGAATCCCGCCGCCCAGCTCCCCCGGCAACGTGGCAACAAATTGCAGGCGCTGGCTTGAGCCGACAAAAAAGCCGCTACTTTCGCTGTCGTCTTCCGAACTGTCCAGCGGTAATGCCTGACCAATGGAATCTCGGAGGAAATTCTGCGCCGCACGCATCTCGTCCAGGCTGGTGGTGTAACGCTGGGCTTTGAGCACGGCCCGGTTGGCACCGAGCATCGCGCCGCCCACCAGAACGAGCAATACACCCAGCAGGCTCAGCACCAACATGATTTCCAGCAGCGTGAAACCACGCTGGGCCAGTCTCAAGATCCGGCTCCGGTGACTGCGCCACGTAACCTGAGTGTGCTGAACTGTGCCCGGCGCTGATGCTCACGTACGTCAAGGTCCAGCCGGAACATTCGGGCCTGACCGTTGCGTCCCGGCATCTGCTGGATATCCAGCTGCCAGCTGATATCGCCCGCCAGAACGCCTTGCCGTGTACCGCTTTCCAGCGGACCGGCAGCTTCCTGATCCAGGATCGTACGCGCCGCATGTGTCAGGCGATCGCTGTGCGACACTTGTTGCAAGGACCGTGCGCTCTGCCCAAAGGCCACCAATAACACGCTGCTGCACACCGCCATCACGGTCAGCGCTGCAAGCATTTCCAGCAAGGTGAAACCACCCTGGCTGCCGCCGTTCATGGCAACGCCTTGGACTGCACGCTGCCGGTCAGCCAGCCGATGTCGATGCGCCAGCGCCGATCACCATTAACCAGAGTCAGGTTGCCGCCGGTGGAACCGCCGTCCGGGTAGAACTCGACAGTCGAGCCCATCTCCGCAGCCGTCTGCAAAGTCACCTGCAATTCCGGCGGCCAGTGATGAATACGCTGGTCCGGGGCCTGGAAGGCTTTCGACCTGAGATCAAAAACGGTACGCGCCGGTTGCCCGGTGACAATCGCCTTGACCCGTGTTGCGCGTAAAGCGTTGACCATTTGCCCGACAGTCTGGCGCTCTTTCGCCGCACTCAGGCCCTGCTGTAAACCGAACCCTACGAGACCAATGGCGATACTCATCAAAACGATGACCACCAGCATTTCCATCAGGGTAAAACCACGGCTTGCAGCACGACTGTTCATGATCGGTGATTATTCCCAGTTGCCCAGGTCAGCGCTGTAGCCTTCGCCGCCTGCCTGGCCGTCCTGGCCGAAAAAGATCAGGTCAAACGTGCCGTGCTGGCCCGGGAAGCGATAGCCGAACGCGTGACCAAACGGGTCTTTAAGGTCCGAAGGCTTGGCATACGGGCCAGCCCAGCCGGAAGCATTGCCGGATTTCTCCACCAGTTGCTGCAGGGTTTTAGGCGGCGAACCGACGTCCAGCGCGTAGCTTTCGATCTTCATCGACAGGCTGGCCAGTTGCGCTTTGCCCGCACCGTATTTGCCTTTGTCGACGTTACCGCCGACCTGACGCACTACAATGGTCGCCACAATGCCCAGCAACACGATAACCGCGAGCATTTCCAGCAAGGTGAAGCCGTTTTGTCTGCGGCCCGGTTTGAAGCGTTTACGGCTGAAACTCATCACAATCGTTTCCTCTTTCGAAAATTCAAATATTGCTGGTCAGGCTCATCAACGGCAGCATGATCGCGAGCATGATCACTGCCACCATCCCGGCCATGACCACGGTCAGAGCAGGCACCAGCGCCGCGAGCATCCGGTCGATGCCGCGCTTGGCCTCGATGTCGAATACATCCGCGACCTTGAGCAACATGCTGTCCAGTTCGCCCGCCTGTTCGCCGACTTCAATCATTTGCAGGGCCAGATCCGGCAACAGCGGCTCGGCACCAAAGGCACTGGCCAGCGTGCCGCCGCCTTTCACTGATTCTGCGGCTTGCGCGACCTGCGCTTGCAGCGCGCGATTAGTACAGACCTGACGAGCAATGACCAGCGCTTGTAACAACGCAACGCCATTATTGAGAAGTGTGCCCAATGTTCGCGCCAGACGAGCAGCTTCGATACGTTGCAGCAGCGGGCCGATGATGCGAATCCCCAGCAGACGACGATCATGACGTTCACGTCGGGCCGGATCCTTGCGGCGCACCATCACCAACCAGATCAAGGCAATCAACCCGGCCAACACCGCCAGCCCGTAAGCACTTAAAAACTCACCCAGGCCGAGGATCACTTCAGTGATCAACGGGATCGGCACGCCAAGATCCTTGAAGATCGGCACGAACTGCGGCACCACGTAGGCCAGCAGCAACGCCAGAGATCCCAGCACACCCACAACAAGAAACGCCGGGTAAATCAGCGCGTTGATCACTTCGCCGCGCAGCAACTGACTGCGCTCCAGGTAATCACTTAGCTGGCGCAAGGTGCTTTCCAGCGCACCGCCCGCCTCGCCCGCACGAACCATGCTTATATAAAGAGAAGAAAACTGCGTGCCCTCTTCTTCCAGTGCTGCCGAAAGCGGCTTACCGGCCTTGACCTGTTCGCGAATGCGCTCGATCAACGCCCGGGTCTGCGGCTGGCCGGGCTGCTTGAGCAGGATGCCCAACGAGCGCTCCAGAGGCTGACCGGCACCGAGCAGCGTTGCCAGTTGCTGGGTAAAACTCACCAGCGCCGCACCATTGAGCATGCCGCGGCCGAGTGCATTACGCAGGCCGCCCATACCGGCAGGGTCGATTTGCAGGACCAGCAGGCCGCGCTTTTGCAAAACAGCGACGGCCGCGTCCTGATCCTTGGCATCCAGGGTGCCATTTTGAGCAACGCCCTGACTGTCCAGGGCGCGATATTTAAACAGGCTCAATTACCTTCCCCGCGGGTCACCCGCAAGACTTCCTCAAGAGAGGTGACACCGGCCACTGCCTGACGCAAACCTTCTTCATGCAGGGTCCGTAAACCACCACGACGGGCCGCTTGCTCCAGCGTCGACGCATCGGCATGACGCATCAGCAGGCTGCGCAATTCTTCGTTCATCACCAGCAATTCGGTGATGGCACTACGGCCGCGATAGCCACCACCGGGCGCATCGGGGCGTGGACGGTACAGCATGATTGGACGTTCGTCAGTAAAACGATCAAGTCCGTGCTCTTCTATTAATTCAGGCGGTGCTTCAAACGCTTCGCGAGTCGCAGGATCGAGACGACGCACCAGACGCTGGGCCAGAATACCGTTCACGGTGGAAGCAATCAGGTAACTCTCGACACCCATGTCCAGCAAACGGGTGATACTCGCCGCCGCACTGTTGGTGTGCAGGGTCGAGAGCACCAGGTGACCGGTGAGCGAGGATTGAATCGCGATGCGGCAGGTTTCCAGGTCACGCATCTCACCAATCATGATCACGTCCGGGTCCTGACGCACGATGGAACGCAGCGCTCCAGCGAAGTCCAGACCGATAGCGGGCTTGACCTGAATCTGGTTGATGCCTTCGAGCTGGTACTCCACCGGGTCTTCAACAGTGATGATCTTGCGTTCGGCGGTGTTCAGCCGGGACAGCGCGGTGTAAAGCGTGGTGGTTTTACCGGAACCGGTCGGACCGGTCACCAACAGGATGCCGTGAGGCCGTTCCAGTACTTCAAGAAATTCGTCGAGGCGTTCGCCGTCGAAGCCCAGGCTCGGGAAGTCGAAATTGATGGTCTGCCGATCCAGCAGACGCATGACCACCGACTCACCAAAACTGGTGGGCACGGTAGAAACCCGCAAGTCGAGCTCCTTACCTTGAATACGCAGCATGATCCGCCCGTCCTGAGGCAGCCGACGCTCGGCAATATCAAGCCGGGCCATGATCTTCACCCGCGAGATCACCGCCGCCGATGAACTGGACGGCGGCGCTTCGGCTTCGTGCAGGACACCATCGATGCGGTAACGGACTTTGAGCTGGCTTTCAAATGGTTCGATATGGATGTCGGAGGCGCGATGCTCGACGGCCCGTTGCAGGATCAGGTTGACCAGACGAATCACCGGCGCTTCGGACGCCATGTCTTTCAGGTGTTCGATGTCCTCAAGCGAGCCGCCCTCTTCGTCGAGGTTCTCGATCAGCGTGCCCATGGCTGAGCGACCCTGGCCGTAATAACGCTCAATGAGGGTTTCGACTTCATTACGGGGGCCGACCGACAGCAAGACCGGCACATCGCAGGCGTACGCAACGGCTTGAAACGGATACAGCAGATGCGGATTGGCCGCCAATACGCGCAAGCCACCGTCACTCCAGCCCAGCGGCACGATCTGGTAGTGACGCATGAAGCGCTCGGTCAACGGCGGCAACGGGTCCAGCAGCGGCGGCGCGGACTCGGCCAGCACCAGCGGCGCATCAAGAAGAGCCGCCCAGGCACGGGCCAGTTCAAATTCGGAGACCAGACCCAATCGGGTCAGCAAGCCCAGCAGCTCGGCGGATTCGGATTCTTGAGCCGATTCCTGAGCCAGACGCCGGGCACGTTCCAGATCAACGGTCTTCAGACCGGCATTTTCCATCAACCAGGCGCAAACCTGCTCGGCATCGGGGATCACTAATCGGGAGGTATCGACGGGGGCGGACATATAGGTGCGGGCATCTGTACAAATCGAAGGAGCAAGGGTACCAGCCTCTTGACCGAATCGGGATCAATCAGGAGGCCGGTAGAAAAACGGTTAGACCATCAATTCGAGGTTTTTTGCGAATTGTTTTTGGTGGCGTCGAGAGGACGACCGCCTTTGGTGGTCTGGGCTTGCTGTTTTTTCAACACTTTGGCGTCTTGAGTCTGGGTCAGCACCGTGGAATCGGTAGCACCCGACTTCGCATCGGCATCGGTGGCTTCAGCAGCGATTGCAGCACCAGTAAGTGCAAAACCCAACACCACGCCCGCACCAATAAGAGGCAACTTCATAAACTATCTCCCGCAAAATAATAATAAATAGCTACGCAATACCCACCGAAAAACAGAGGCATTAAACCGCAACTAAGGGGAACCTCGGCATCGTGCCAGCAGCGAAGATGAATCGCTCGCCGAAAATTCTTAAACCAATCGACCAGTAGGTTTAGCATGAGTTCAAATTTGTAAGCAAAAAAAACAAAAACTCACTCAAAACGAGCTTTTGTTTGACATTCCGGGTCGAGAATTGTCTTAATTACGCCGCCAACGCGAATCAAAGTGCCATCTTGTGATGTCACAGTGATATCAAGTGAAGACACGAAACACATAATTCTTACAATATAAATACACGTTTAAAACACTAACTATTGCGCTGAGATTAATACTCGGAAAGTCGCGAAGAAGGTGAAGTATTGCCCGAATAAAAGTTCGTGAGCAGTCAGAATTGAGCAGCCTTTAACAGCATAAAACTTGAAAATTGGTAGTCGGAGTAATACATGAACAAACGGAAAATGATCGGTGCAAAGTATGCACTCGCTTTGCTGGCGCTGGCAGTATCACAGGTCCACGCAGCCACCAGCGCGGCCACTAGCCCTTCGCTGGATGAAGGCAAGGTAAGCCGTGCCGAGAAGGCCGCGGAAAAAACCCTGAAAAAAATGACCCTGGAAGAAAAGCTGGCCTACATCGGCGGCACCGGTGGTTGGGACGTGAAGCCATTGACTCAATATGGCATCCCGCAGATTCACGGTGCTGACGGCGGCGTCGGTGTTCGTTACACCAGCGAAGGCAACGCTCAGGGCGTGGTTTATCCGTCCGGTCCTAACCTGGCTGCTACCTGGAACCCGCGTCGTGCCATCGATCTGGGTCGCGCCCTGGGTTACGACACCGCTACCGGCGGCTACCAGTTCGTGACTGGCCCTGGTGTCAACCTGTACCGCATGCCTTACAGCGGTCGTGCCTTCGAATACCTTTCCGGTGAAGATCCGTTCCTGGGTGCAAGCCTCAGCCCAGCAGTGATTAACGGTATTCAGTCCCGTGGTGTATGGGCGAACGCCAAGCACTACGCAGCCAACGACCAGGAAAGCAACCGCTTCAACCTGGACGAAACCATCAGCGAGCGCGTACTGCGCGAAATGACCCTGCCTGCCTTCGAATCCGCTTCGAAGAACAGTAAGGTCGCGATGATGATGTGCGCCTTCCAGAAAGTGAACGGTGAGTTCGCTTGCGAAAACGAACACCTGATGCGCGACATTCTGAAAACAGAATGGGGCTATCCAGGCTTCGTACAGAGCGACTACAACGCTGTAGTCCACGGTCTGAACGCCGCTCAGGCAGGCACCGACCTGGACATGATGGGCTATCAGATGAATAGCACCATCCTCAAGCCTTACCTGGACAGCGGTGAGCTGGACGTAGCGACCATCGATGACAAGGTTCGCCGCATCCTCAAGCAGATCTACCTGTACAAGTTCGACAGCAAAGCGCCATTGACCGCGCACAACATGAACAGCGCCACCAGCAACAAGGTTGCCCTGAACGCTGCGCGTGAAGGCATCGTGCTGCTGAAAAACGACAACAACCTGCTGCCGTTGAACAAGCAAACGGTCAAGAAGATCGCAGTGGTCGGCACCCTGGCCAAATACGCGCCGCCTACCGGTTTCGGTAGCGCCAACGTCATGGCAGCCCACTACATCAGCGAGCTGAGCGGTCTGCAGCAGCTGGCACCTAACGCCAAGGTCGAGTTCATCGACGGCTTGTCGCTGGACCCGAGCGCCACTACCTGGAGCCACGCAGACAGCGATGGCAAAAGCGTCAGCGGCCTGAAAACCGAGTTCTTCACCAACGCCAACTGGTCCGGTGATGCTGCGGCGACCCGTACCGACAAACACGTTGATCTGGACTGGTCCACTGACTCTCTGCCAGTCAACGGCGACACGTCGAACACTTCGATTCGTTACACCGGTCAGATCACACCGACCACCAGCGGCGACCAGGTGTTCAAGGTCCGTGCCGACGGCGCAGTACGTCTGTACGTAAACGGCAAGAAGGTCCTGGACAACGGTGACGGCAAGCCGCTGCCGAGCAACAGCATCCCGCCGACCATTCCAGTGTTCGCCAAGGTCAACCTGGAAGCAGGCAAGGCTTACGACATCAAGCTGGAATACTCGCGTCGCAATGGCTACCTCTCCACCATGGGCGGCCTGGTTGGCGTGCAAATGAGCTGGGCTTCGCTGAATGCTCCGCAGGATCTGTCTCAGTACGATGCAGTGCTGGTTGCAGTGGGTAACAGCAGCGAATACGAAGGTGAAGGCTTCGACCACAGCTTCGACCTGCCGGAATTCCAGAACGAGCTGATTCAGAACATCGCCAAGGTCAACCCGAACACCGTGGTGACCATGCACGGCGGTACCGGTCTGAAGATGAGCGACTGGATCGATCAGGTTCCTGCTGCGCTGCACGCGTTCTATCCAGGTCAGAACGGCGGTCAGGCTCTGGCTGAAATCCTGTTCGGCAAGGTCAACCCGTCGGGCAAGCTGCCGATCAGTATCGAACGCAACATCGAAGATAACCCGATCTACGCGACCTTCCCGAAATTCGACAACGAAGAAACGCTGAAAACCATGAGCTACAAGGACGACCTGCTCCTTGGCTATCGTGGTTACGAGAAGAAAGGCATCAAGCCGCTCTATCCGTTCGGTTACGGCCTGTCGTACACCACCTTCGGCTACAGCAACATCACCGTTACTCCGGGTGTCGCAGTGGGCAACACGCCTATCAAGGTGTCGTTCGACCTGACCAACACCGGCAAGGTGGGTGGTTCCGAAGTTGCCGAGCTGTATGTTGGCCAGCAGAACCCGAAAGTCGAGCGCGCTATCAAGGAGCTGAAAGGCTACAAGAAAGTGTTCCTGAAGCCGGGCGAAAGCAAGCGTGTAACCATCGAGCTCAACGATCGCTCGCTGGCTTACTACGACGTGGACAGCAAGCAATGGGTTGTGGACGCAGACAGCTTCAACCTGTCGGTGGGCGCGTCGTCTCAGGATATCCGCCTGAACGCCAAGCTGGTCAATCCGTTCCGTCAGGAACTGTCGACCACCACCAGCAACCCGCTGCCACGCTCGGCGCTGAACTCCACGCTGCGTGATTCGGCAGTCAAAACCGGCGGCGTGCTTGATCAAGGCACCGGCGACACCGACACCAGCGAAGGTGATGGCTACGACACCACCGATGACACCACCACTCAAGGCAGCGCAAGCGGTAACTAAGCGCTGATTCAGGGATAGAGCCGGACCTCTCACGAGGTCCGGACGGGTTCAGGGACGAACTCTTATCGCTGCATCGACCCGTGCGATGTAGGTATCGAAACGCTCCACCAGATCGACTTTCTCCGGAAAGCGCAGCCACTGGACCTGCAAACCGTCCATCATTGCCAGGATTTCCTGGACAAGTCCCGGCAGGTCGACATCGGCCCGCACCTCTCCCGCATTGACCAGATCGGTAAATTGTCCGATCAGCTTTCCGTAAATCAACTCGTAGCGATCCTGAAACCAGTTCCAGGCCGGATGCCCTTCGACCAGACTTTCTGCGTTGAGAATGGTGAAAGCACGCACCACACCGGGTGCCGTGGCATTTGACCGGTTGATCGCGCGCAAACTGCCCAGCAAACCCGTCAGGCTTTTATCGGCACGGACTTCTTCGGCAATTCGGCTGTTGGCTTTGTCACGCCGATCAAGCACACCCATCAACAGCGAAATCTTGCTGGGAAAGTGATGCAGGAGCCCGGCAACCGATATGCCGACAATCGCCGCCACCTGAGCCACCGAGGCACCGCTGTACCCCTCAAGTGAAAATACCTGCAAAGCAGCATCGAGCAATTCTTCACGGCGTTTTTCGCCCTTTGGCGCGCGACGTTGTTTAGGTCGATCGGCTGCTGCATCCGCCACTCCGGGCGGGGTTAACTGAGTCATTTCAAGCTCCTTGCCAGACAGCTGGCTACCCTACCGGCAAAGACAACCCGTCGCAATCATCCTGCCCGGCCTTAAAACTGAACGCCCGTTCCAGGTTGGCACGTTATTTTCAAGAGCAAGGTGTCAGGCCGCTATTCGTTGCACGGCCGGACCAATCGCCATACAAGGCGCACCAATTAAACGTCTTGTACCCGCGTTTCGTCCAATAACAGTGCGCGCAGTCGATACACTCGCCCTCAGAAAGGAACCCGCTCATGTCCTATCTACTGATGCTCAAAGAATCGCTGCTGTCTCGCCTCGCAATCAAAGTAACGCCAGCCCATGAGAGCCTCGCCCCTCAGCCAGAGACGATAAAAACCATCACCGCTTCGGATGCCGAAGCGGGTCAGGCGCATCTGGACCAGTTCGTCGATGGCGTGGAATGGGAAACACTGCTGGTTGATCTGGCCTGCTTCAATGACGGGCCGGAGTACTCTGCTCAGGCGCGTTTCTAAAAGCCCCGTTTCTGAAAACTGTTTCTAAAACCGCTACCAGCTCTCCCCCAGCCCGAGCAGCCCCAGAATCTGCTTGCGCAGGTCGACCAGATAAGGATCGTCGCGATGGCGCGGATAAGGGCGCTCGATGGTCAGTTGCGCCTTAATGGTGGCCGGTCGGTCGCTGAAAACGATGACACGATTGGCCAGCAGCAAGGCTTCTTCAACGTCATGAGTCACCAGCAATGCCGTGTATCCCTGACGTTGCCAGAGATCAATCAATTCCTTTTGCATGGTGATGCGCGTCAGCGAATCGAGTTTGCCAAGCGGTTCATCGAGAATCAGCAGTCGCGGTTCATTGACCAGCGCACGTGCCAGCGCCACACGCTGAGCCATCCCGCCTGACAATTGCCGCGGATAAGCGCGGGCAAAACTGCTGAGGCCCACCGTGGCCAACGCAGCATCAACTTTGCCGGAGTGGCTTTTGAGCAGCCCCTGAGCTTGTAGCCCTAGTGCCACGTTGTCCCAGACTCGCCGCCACGGATAAAGCGTCGGGTCCTGAAAGACCACCACGCGGCTCGGATCGGGGCCGCTGATCGCTAGGCCATCCGCCAACAAAGCTCCACTGTCAGCGGGTTCCAGCCCGGCAACCAGTCGCAACAAAGTGGACTTGCCGCATCCCGACGGCCCCAACAAGGCGACGAACTCGCCCGGAGCCACGTCCAGTGAAACGTTTTCCAGAACAGGCAGATGCTGACCGTCCAACGCAAATCCATGACTCAGATTTTCAATCCGCAACGTCAACCCGGCTGACGTTGAAACCGTTGAAGCAGATGCAGTAGCTACCATTTCATGGCTCCTTGTTGCCAGGCCAGCAGGCGATCACGTATGAGAAAGAGCCCCGAAATCAATCCGGAACAGGCCAGCGCCATGATCAGCAACGCCGCATACATATTGGCGTAGGCGGCCCAGCCTTGCGCCCATTGCAAGTACCAGCCAATGCCTGATTTCACGCCCATCATTTCAGCAACGACCAACGTGGAGAACGACGCGCCAAGGCCCATGAACAGGCCGACGAACACGTGAGGCAGTGCAGCCGGAATCGCCACGTTGAAAATCAGAAAGCCCGGTTTGGCGCCCAGCGTCCGGGCGACGTCGTAATAGGCCTTATCGACACTCGCAACCCCCGACCAGGTCAGCACCGTGACCGGGAACCAGGTGGCCAGTGCGATGAGAAACACGCTGGCACTCCAGCTGCTGGGGAACAGGAAGAAGCACAGCGGCAGTAATGCCGTGGACGGCACCGGGCCCAGAATGCGCAATACCGGGTGCAGCCAGTAGCCGATACTGGTTGACCAGCCAATCGCGACACCTGCAATAAACCCTGTCACTGCTCCCAGTGCCACGCCCGTGCCCAACAGCAACGCTGAATTGAGCAAGCTGTCGGCCAGCCGCGGCCAGTCTTCGACATACACATCCAGTAGCGCCTGCGGCGGCGCAAAGAACGGCACCGGCAACAAGGCCAGTTTGGCGGTGAGCAACTCCCAGATTCCCAACAACACTGGCAAGGCAATCAGCCAGGCACCTGCGGGATAGGCGCGGCGCTGCACAGCGGCAAACCAGCGACCCAAAATGCCCGCCAGGCCGATCAGCGCGGCGATCGCCAGGCACAGATTGGCCAGCCCCTGAGTCATGGGCCAGTTGCGGGTGGCATTAGGGAAATAAGCGATCAGCAGCGCGACGCCAATCCAGGCGACAACGGCCACCGTCCCCTGTCGCCAGAATCTGGCAGGTGCTCGCTCAAGCACCGCGATGTGCGGCGCGGCTTCAATTGAAGACATCGGCGGTAATCTCCTTAGAGAACGCTACGGCGTCGGTGCTCTTGCGAATCACTTCAACCGTCTGCAAATCGGTCACGTAGGTGACGATTTCCTTGGTCAAGGCTGCGCCAACCGCATGGTGGCCATGGGTGTGGTCGTGAAGAATGGCTTTCACTTCTTCAACCGACGTGTTCAGAGCGTGAGCCTGGAAACCCTTGGCGACGACTTCCGGATTTTTCACGGAATAGTCATGGGCTTCGAGAATGGCCTGAGTCAAAGCCGCCGCGACGCGTTTCTCGTCGCGCACCAATTTGCCGGTCACACCGACAACGCAGCAGCTGAGATTGGCGTATTCCTCGACCAGGTTGTTTGACAGTTCGCGGGCCTTGCCGCCCTGAATCAGGCGGTACATAAACGGGTCACTGCCACTGACTGCCTGCACTTCACCGCGCTCCAGCGCAGTGCCGAGCAGATCCGCTGGGTACAGCCGCCATTCGACGTCACGCACCGGATCAACGCCGTGCTTCTTGAGCAGGATGGAGAAGAAGTTACGGTCCGGGCTGGCCATGTCAGTGACACCAATGGCCTTGCCCTTCAGGTCTTCGAGCTTCTGCACCGGGCTGTTGACGGCACTGAGCAGACGCAGGCAACCACCGTGGGTTCCGGCGGTGAGCTTGACGTCGAAACCTTGCTCCAGCGCTTTGAGCCAGCGCAGCGCCATGCCGACCCCCGCATCCGCCTTGCCAGTGGCAATGGCTTCAAGCAGCACTTCTGTAGAGTTGCCGAAGTTGACCAGCTCCACGTCCAGATTATGTTTGGTGAAAAAGCCCCGCCCATGGGCAATCACCACCGGCGCCAGGCAGACCGCGTTGAGATTCACCGCCAGCTTGAGTTTGCGTGTTTCGGCAAGTTTGATGAATTCCCCGGTGCCTGCTGGCTCCGCATCACCGCCGCCAGCATTGTGCCCGGCATGCTCATCGGCAGCCCAGGCAAAACCGGGAACAGACGCCAGTAGAGGACTGGCCAGGGCAACGCCGGTCAAACCGAGCAAACGACGACGGGTGAGATGATCAAAAGCTGCCATGCAGGTATTCCTTGAGAAGTGATAAATCAGGCCGTCAGCCGAAATCCCTTTCTTATAACTTTTCTCAAGGTTTCCAGTGACTGGTTAAAACCTTATCACCGGATAATTTATTCCGAAAATGCATTTAAATTCTAAACTAATATGCAAATAGTATATCGAGACTGCCTGCCTTACTGATCATTCGGAAGGCTACCGCTACCATCGCCCAATGCTCGCTGCATCAACACTGTGTCGACCCAGCGCCCGTGCTTGAAGCCCACCGACTCAAAAACCCCGACCCGACGAAACCCCAGCTTTTCATGAAGCCGCAGAGAACCATGGTTTTCACTGTTGCCGATTACCGCCACCATTTGCCGCCAGCCGCCCTGCACGCAGTGCTCGATGACTGCAGCCAACAGTGCCTGGCCGATGCCTTTGCCACCCATGCCTTCAGCCATATACACAGAGTCTTCCGCCGTAAAACGGTAGCCGGGCCTGGGTCGATACAACGTGGCGTAACCGTAACCGACCACCGCTCCCTCCAGTTCGGCAACCAGATACGGCAACTTGCGCGACAACACTTCGGCACGGCGGCGCAGCATCTCCTCCACTGACGGCGGCTGTAGTTCGAAACTGGCAATGCCGGTCAGCACATGGTGCGCATAGATAGCCTGTACAGCGGGCATGTCATCCTCGCGAGTGGTGCGCAGGATTAGGTCGTGGTTCATCTTCGTTCTCGGTAACGATTGCAAGTGCGGCAATCATGCCGACCCTGTAGACCTTAATAAAGCTATGATTAATCATCCTCAGCATAAGTAAAACTTTGCCATGCAAGCGTTGAATCTGAATCACTTGAACAGTTTTTCCGAGGTCATTCATCAGGGCAGCTTTTCAGCCGCGGCCACTACGCTGAACCTCACCCAACCAGCGGTGAGCTTGCATATTCGCCTGCTGGAACAACGCCTCAACCTGCGCCTGATCGAGCGAGTCGGCAAACGTCTGAAACCGACGGCTGCCGGCCTGACCTTGCTGAGCCATATCGGTCGTATTGATTCGGTGATTGATGACGCGCTTCAGGATCTCGCCAGCCATGCTCAAGGCGTTGCCGGACAAATCGTAATTGGCACTGGCGCCACCGCTTGCATTCATCTGCTGCCGCCAGTCCTGAAAACCTTGCGCACGGCGTTCCCGAAACTGGATGTACGGGTTTGCACCGGCAATACCGAGGCCATCCTCAAGGCGGTAGAAGAAAATCGAATTGATCTGGCCTTGGTCACCTTGCCTGCAGCGGGTCGTAGTCTGCACTTCACGACGTTGCTGGAGGACGAAATGGTGGCAATTTTTGCCCCTGACCAGACCGGCCTGAAGCCGTCGATCAATGCCGACGCCCTGAGCAGTTTGCCGCTGGTGGTGTTCGAAGCGGGCAGCAGCACGCGCTTGCTGATCAATCAATGGTTCCAGCAAGCGGGTGTTCGGCCCAGCCCGGTGATGGAACTGGGCAGCATCGAAGCCATCAAGGAAATGGTCTCTGCCGGGCTGGGTTACAGCATCGTCCCACGTATTGCGGTGGCCACTGCTCACCATCGGCGTAACCTGCAAATCCGCAGCCTGACGCCACCTTTGAGCCGCGACCTGAGCCTGGTGCTGCGCCAGGACAAACCGGTCAATCGCGCGCTGCGTGAGGTGATTGGCGCGTTGCGGCGGCTAGAGATGTAAAGGTACGGCGCCCGGAAACCGAAAAGGAACGGTTTGAAATTCGGCGCTGCGGGAAATGCCAGGTTCGCCAGCCATCTTCACCTTGCAGGACCGGCTTCTGCCGGGAGGACGGTATTCAGGCGAAGAATGTTTGGTGGATATCCCGACGCCCTGCCGGTTGAAGCCGTTCCTGCGCACGAGCGCAATCTCATGTGGGAGCCGGGCTGAACTGCGATGAACGATGACGCGTTGAACCTGCTGAATCGTGGTGGCCCTATCGCGGGCAAGCCTCGCTCCCACGGATTTGTGTAAGGCTTCAGGTTCATGATGAGCCTGTGGGACCGACCGGGGTGGCGCTCCACTTCATTCGGGAAGGCGGCATTTCAAGCGATACATCAACTGCGGATGTACCGGCCCCTTCGCGAATGAATTCGCTCCCACGGATTTGTGTTTGCAGGCCAACATAGAATCTCCCACCGGATCTATGCAATCCCGTAGAACCGGCTTTAGCCGGGAGGACGGTATTTCAGGCGAAGAATGTTTGGTGGATATCCCGACGCCCTGCCGGCTGAAGCCGTTCCTGCGCACGAGCGCAATCTCATGTGGGAGCCGGGCTGAACTGCGATGAACGATGACGCGTTGAACCTGCTGAATCGTGGTGGCCCTATCGCGGGCAAGCCTCGCTCCCACGGATTTGTGTAAGGCTTTAGGTTCATGATGAGCCTGTGGGACCGACCGGGGTGGCGCTCCACTTCATTCGGGATGGCGGCATTTCAAGCGATACATCAACTGCGGATGTACCGGCCCCTACGCGAATGAATTCGCTCCCACGGATTTGTGTTTGCAGGCCAACATAGAATCTCCCACCGGATCTATGCAATCTTCCAGCTAAAGCCGGTCCTGCGGGGTTAATGGCCAGCGGGGAAGATTGCAGGCCAGCATGGAATCTCCAAGGTTGCGCAGTCATACCCATAGTTGTACGATGACTGTCAACATGTTGAGCCGTGCAGTTGCTGGTAAGCTCACATTACCGTCATCGAACGGTTGGCAGATCTCTAAGACAGGCAGCAGCCTGATTAAACCCGCAAATAAAAACAGGAGACAAAGATGCCTAATGTTCTCGGCCACAACTTCATCGCAGGCGCACGCAGCGCCCTTGGCGAGCCGCAACACAAAAGTCTCGATGCTACTACCGGTGAAGCACTGCCCTACAGCTTCTATCAGGCTACTGATGCGGAAATCGACGCCGCAGCACTGGCAGCCAAAGGCGCCTTTCTTGAATATCGCCAGCTGAGCCCGGGTCGCCGTGCAGAATTCCTTGATGCCATCGCCGACGAGCTGGATCAGCTCGGTGATGATTTCGTCGCTATCGTTTGTCAGGAAACCGCTCTGCCAGCCGCCCGTATTCAAGGTGAGCGCGGTCGTACCAGCGGCCAGATGCGTCTGTTCGCCAAAGTCCTGCGTCGCGGTGATTTCCTGGGTGCGCGCATCGATCTGGCACTGCCGGATCGCAAGCCGTTGCCACGCGTTGACCTGCGCCAATACCGCATCGGGGTAGGCCCGGTTGCCGTGTTTGGTGCCAGCAACTTCCCGTTGGCCTTCTCTACCGCAGGCGGCGACACCGCCGCAGCACTGGCTGCCGGTTGCCCGGTGGTATTCAAGGCGCACAGCGGTCACATGGCGACAGCCGATCTGGTCGGCTCTGCGATCATCCGCGCAGCAGAAAAAACCAAAATGCCGAAAGGCGTGTTCAACATGATCTTCGGCAGCGGTGTTGGCGAAGGTCTGGTCAAGCATCCGGCCATCAAAGCCGTTGGCTTCACTGGCTCCCTGAGCGGTGGCGACGCACTGTGCAAAATGGCTGCAGAACGTCCTGAGCCAATTCCGGTGTTCGCAGAAATGTCGAGCATCAACCCGGTCGTCTTGCTGCCTGAAGCGCTGGCTTCTCGCGGCGATACCGTGGCCAAGGATCTCGCAGCATCCGTCGTCATGGGCGCAGGTCAGTTCTGCACCAACCCCGGCGTAGTGATCGGCATCAGCTCGCCAACCTTCACCCGCTTCCTTGAGCAACTTCAGGAACACATGGGCGGCCAGGCTCCTCAAACCATGCTGAACGCTGGCGGCCTGCGCAGCTACAGCAAAGGCGTAGAGCATCTGCTGTCGCATCCAGGTGTGACTCATCTGGCAGGCAAACCGCAGGAAGGCAAACAGGCTCAGGCGCAGCTGTTCAAAGCTGACGTCAGTCTGCTGCTCAACGGCGATCCACTGCTGCAGGAAGAAGTGTTCGGTCCAACGACTCTAGTGATCGAAGTCGCTGACGACGCGCAACTGAAAAGCGCGCTGCAAGCCCTTCGCGGTCAACTGACCGCTACCCTGATCGGCGAACAGAGCGATCTGCAGAAGTACCAATGGCTGGTGCCGGTACTGGAAGAGAAAGTCGGCCGCATTCTGGTCAACGGCTACCCAACCGGTGTTGAGGTCTGCGAAGCCATGGTTCACGGTGGTCCATACCCGGCGACTTCCGATGCTCGCGGCACCTCAGTGGGTACGCTGGCGATTGACCGCTTCCTGCGTCCGGTCTGCTACCAGAACTACCCTGACAGCCTGCTCCCGGAAGCGTTGCAGAACGCCAACCCGCTGGGTCTCAAGCGTCTTGTAAACAGCGAGTGGAGCGATCAGCCAATCGCCTGAGACTGACCTGTTCAGTGCTCCGTAAAAGAAACGGCGCGACCTGACAGTCGCGCCGTTTCTTTATGTGAAAGCTGTGAAGAGCTGACAGCGCGTCAATGGGCGCTGCTGGAAAGCGCATTTTTTCATCAGGTGGAACACCATGAATCCCACCCCGATTTTCGAACCGGCAGAGGGCGATTCGTCCATAAGACGTCCGCGCAATCTGACACTGGCGCTGGTCAATATCCTGACCGGCATGATTGAAGACGGCCAACTCAAGGTCGGTGACAAGCTACCCCCGGAAAAACACATTACCCAAGAGCACCGCGTGAGTCGCACGGTGGTGCGCGAAGCCATTTCGCACCTGCAATCCCACGGTCTGGTAGAAACGCGGCACGGTATCGGAACATTTGTGGTTCGGCAGCGAGTCGATCAAATCGATCCTCAGGCAGACCGCACGCTTGGCGACGTGATGGCGGTCATCGAGTTACGTATCGGTATCGAAGTCGATTCTGCCGGCCTCGCGGCCCTGCGCAGAACCGAGGATCAACTGGCGCGCATGCAACAGGCGCTGAGCATCATAGAAGACCCGACTGCCAGCCGGGCCGAAGCGGCGGCCGCTGATTTTGAGTTTCATCAGCAAATTGCTCTGGCCACCGACAATCGCTATTTCGCGGATATCACCGAACATCTCGGCCTGACGCTGATTCCGCGTAACCGTCTCAACTCGGCAGCGCTGGCCAATACGGCCATCGAGGATTACAGCACCAGGTTGCGCCAGGAACATCACGACATCTACGCCACTATCGCCAACCGGGACTCAGACGGCGCGAAGGCTGCCATGCGCCGGCATTTGAGTAACATCCGTGAACGCTTGCGTGCGGCCTATGAAAGACAGGGGTCATAAACGCGGATCAAAAAACTGTAGCGACTGTCACGTCGCTACAATTTTACGAGCCTGAAATTTACAGGGCGAATCGTCCCACCAGCCTGTTCATGTCAGCCGCCAGACGCGACAACTCGGAACTGGCCGCTGCGGTCTGATGGGCTCCTGTTGCACTCTGAATTGACAGATCACGAATACTCATCAGGTTGCCGTCCACCGAACGAGCCACTTGGGCTTGCTGCTCGGAAGCGGTGGCGATCATCAGGTTCATTTCGTTGATTTCATTGATGGCCTTGGCAATCAAGGTCAACGCCGCGCCCGCTTCATGGGCCACACCCAACGTGCCTTGGGCCTGCTCGCAGCTCTCGCTCATGGCTTTGGTGGCCTGTTCGGTGCCCTTGAGGATGTCACCGATCATTTGCTCGATTTCCTGAGTGGAAGTCTGAGTACGATGCGCCAGCGCCCTCACCTCATCGGCGACAACGGCAAACCCTCTGCCCTGCTCCCCGGCTCGTGCCGCTTCAATGGCTGCGTTCAAGGCCAGCAGGTTCGTCTGCTCGGCAATGGTACGGATCACGTCCAGCACCTTGCTGATGTCCTTGGACTGTACCGCCAGACGCTGAACATCACCGCTGGTATTCTGCACGGTCTGACTGAGTCGCTCGATGGCAGTGACGGTGCTGGTGACGCGCGAAGCGCCAGTGCGGGTTGCCTGATCAGAAGCCTTGGCAGCGTCAGACGCCGAAGCGGCATTACGGGCGACTTCATCAACAGCCGCAGTCATTTCATTGACCGCCGTCGCCGCCTGGTCGATTTCGGTGTTTTGACGCATCAACCCTTTGCTGGATTCTTCAGTCACAGCGTTCATCTCCTCGGATGCCGAGGCCAGTTGAGTGGCTGAATCACCAATCAGCTTGATGGTGTCGCGCAGGTTGTTCTGCATCTGCTGGGTGGAGCGCAGAAGGTCGGCAAACTCGTCCTTGCCATTGATCGTAATAACGGTGCGCAGATCACCTTTGGCGATCATGTCATTGACCCGCAACATTTCCCGCAAAGGCACAACAATACTTTTAGTAAATAAAACCGCTAACACAATGGTCGCCAGTGCGGCGGCAACAATAATAAAAATGACAAACATCAAACCACTTTCATAAGACTGCTGGGACGCTTTACCCGCATTGCCCGCCTCGTCAATATTCATCTGGACAAGCCCGGCCACTGCTTCTTCCAGAGGCCGCGTAACCGGCGTCACATTACTGGATATATAAGCCAATGCCTCGGCAGCTGCACCTCGACTTGCAAGGGCTGAAACGCCATCAAAAGCGGTCAACATTTTTTCAGAGTTTTCAGAAACGGCTTTGAATAACTGGCCTTCCCTGTCGCTCGCAACAAAAGGGGCGTAAGTCTGAATCTGCTTTCTCAACTCATCACGCACGCTGTTGATCGTCTTGACAGTTGCGGCGATAGCCTCGGGATCGGTCTGGGAGACCAGTCGACGGTTCTCAAGGCGCAAGCGCAGCATGGCTGCGTTGATCCGGTCAGCGACCACGATACTGGCCAGCGCGTCATTCTCCAGATCCTCAGCCGACGCGCGGATTTCTCCCATTTTCCATACGGACAACCCGCCCAGCGCAACCAACAGAAAAGCGATAAACATGAAGCTGAGTGTCGCGCGCACCGATACCTTGAGGTTTCTCATTAACAGGCTTCCGTTTCAGATTTATTAGCATTCAATATGAAACTATCGGCCATTGAAAATTAAGCTTGAGGGCATCTTAAAAATTGCAGTAGCACACTGTTTATTGGCATTAATTAAAACACCTTACCCCTATTAAATTATTCGGCACATTGAAAGCTGGTTGAAAGAAACAAGGCATTTGAACGGAAAAAGCCTTTGAAACGGCGCGTACGTAAGCTATTAAAAATAACAGTAATAAATACTTTAACTGATCATGCGGTCAGCTTTTTTATTTTCCAGGCCCTGTCATGCTATCAACTGACGACCACTAATCGGCAAGGTCGAACTTGACCCGCGCGCCTGTCTCAAAGGTAAGCAGGCGGGCAATCGTCCGCCGATGTCCAAGAGGTAGTGTCATGGAACTGAGCAAATTGGCTGATCAGGTGAAGAAAGGCGAAATTGAAGCGGTGCATCTGGTCACGATGGAGGGAGGGTCCTACGTGATGCACGCGATGAAGGGCGGCAAATCCCAGCCCATCATCGATGCAAAGGGTGGCACGCTGCATATCGCGTCACTGGAAGAAGCACGCAAGAATCTGAAGGGCGTGCCTGAAGTGCCGCTGTTCCTCGTTCAGCCCGCTGTCTACGACGAGATGGTCGGTCTAGGTGATACCGACCGACAACCCAATCGCGAGCCGATTCCCTGGCACTCAAGCTTGTGAAGAAGGGGCAACATCAAGCGGGTTCATGCCAACGCTGTTCAGCTCATCGCGTAATTCACTGATGAGCGCCAACACGTCGTGCTGGGTTTTAACCTGATCCAGCGCAATGCCAATGACCATCAGGTCGACGCGTCCTGACTCTCGATCATAGATACGAACGCTGAGGGATGCGTCTGCGCTGATGACGCATTCGCACGCCAGCGGCTCAAAGCTGCCTTCGATTTCCTGGCGGACCTGCGACAGCCAGCTCAACGCCGATCACCTTGTACTTGCGAGCTCTTAAAAGTTTGCAACTGCTGCCCCTGACGAGGTCCGGAAATGGACCGTCAGGGTAAAGAAAACAGCGCTGGGATAAACAGACGAATTTGTACTGGTAGCACTAGTGCATTCGCACCATCAGCCTAGTGCAGTGGCTTGCGGCCATCACTGGTAAACAGCGCCCGCTCCCTTGCCCAGACAATGGCTTCGGCCCGGCTGTGAACGCCAAGTTTGGAATACATGGTCGCTACGTGATTGCGCACCGTGTTGGGCGCAAGCTTGAGGCGTGCTGCGATTTCCTTGTCGGCCAGTCCCTCGCAAATCAAGCCCAGTACATCCTTTTCCCGAGCCGTCAGGTCTGTCAGCGAACTGCCTGGTAATTGCGGCGCCTTGCCTTTCTTCACGTTGGCGAGTTTTTCAATCAACGAACGGGCAAACCAGGAGGCGTCCTGCATGACCTCTTCGATGGCCGCAATCAGTTCCAGATCGGATCGCTTGCGCTCGGAAATGTCCATCAGCACCAGTAAATAGCAGGGCGTATCCTGAATAACGACCGTATCGGCGGACAACATACAGTCGATGATCTCGTCGCCACGCTTGCGTACTTTGACCTCCATTCCCTCGATACTGCCGGTTTTCTTCAAGACCTCGAAAATCTGCTGGCGACTGCTTTGATCGTCGATGAAGCCAAGTTCATCAACGGATCGTCCGGTCAGCTCCTGAGCTGTAAAGCCGGTGGTGCTGATAAACGCATCATTGACCTCAACCACAAACTGCGACTCGGCGTTACACACCAGAGTCGGGACAGGGGTCAGACGAAACGCTTTGGCAAAGCGCTCTTCGCTTTGTCGCAGCGCGGTCTCAACCTTGCGACGGGGTTCCATGTCCATGAAGGAAAACAGCATGCAGTCGTCTTCGCTGATGTCCAGCGGCTGTCCGGCAACGATCACCATCTTGCTGCCGCCGTCGGGCAGCTTCAACTCGGCCTGCATTTGCGGGATGGTGCCGCCGTCGTTGAGCCGCTCGATGGCGAGGTCTTTGCGCTCTGCATTCTCGAGCACATCAAGTTCATAGACTGAACGGCCAATGACTTGCTCGCGGCTGTAGCCGGTCATCTCCAGAAAGCCCTGATTGACTTTGATGTAGCGCAAGTCGCTGAGCCTGCAGATAACAGCGGGTGCCGGGTTGGCCGCGAAGGTTCGCTCGAAACGCTGCTCGGCGCTGGCCAGTTCGGTGGCGTCGGTGATGATCAGGGCCATCAGTTCCGGCTCGCCAGAACGTCCTTCCAGCACCATGCTGCGCACCCGGTGCACCCAGCATTTTTCGTCGTTGCCCGCTGGCCTGACTTCCACCACAACGTCGCTGAAGGATTCCCCCTGAGCGATCCGGCTGATCGGGTAGTGATCCAGCGCAAGCGGATGATTATTGCGGTAGCGCAGGTGAAACCGCGATGCATATTCCCGGACATTACGACCCAGTTCCTTGACGTGCTTGACGCCGTGCATCTCCAACGCGGACTCATTGGCCCACAGAATGCTTTGATCCAGCTCGATCAAAAGCACGCCGTCCGACAGGCCTCCAATGATGCTCTGCAGTTGTCGACGATCGGTTTCTTTCTCAAGGACTGCCTGACTCATGGTTCCTCCGTTCCATGCCAACGAGCGCCCGGCACGCCGCTGAAGCTAGCTGTTCAGCCACGGCGGATCATTGCCCAACGTCGGTATGACAGTGGACCTTTGTCGGGAATTCCAAAGAATTCAAGGCGGTCCGGCTGGAATGCAATTTTTTGTGGGAGCCGTGCTTGCCCGAGATAAACGATAACGCGACATGCCTTCTGGCCGCGTCTCATGTATCGCGTGCAAGCAACGCTCCCACAGACGATCGCCAAATCCGTAGGAGCGCGCTTGCCCGCGATTCAGGCACTGCGGTGTATCAGGCATACCGCGTTATCGTTCTTCGCGGGCAAGCCACGCTCCCAAAGGTGATCGCGCTATCCGTAGGCCCGGCTTTAGCCGGGAGGGCGTCGGGACATTCACTACATACTCTTCGTCAGAAATACCGCTCTCCCGGCTAAAGCCGGTCCTATGGGATTGCAAGCAAACATAGAATCTCCCACAGGTTCTGCGTACTCCCAATTAGTCGCATCCAGATGAAAATTTCCGCGGCCGCAAACCTTTTCCATAACGGCAGCTCAAAGCTCCATCATCGACTGACCGAGACATCCCGTGGACGCCAATACCCAACGCCGCAACAACCGCTCACTGGATGCCCTGAATTTCTTTCTTGCTGATGTTCGCGACGGGCTCGGGCCGTATCTGGCTATTTATCTTTTGGCAGTCCACCAATGGGACCCGGCAAGCATTGGCATTGTCATGACGGTGGCGGCGATCGCGGGTCTGGTGACCCAGGGACCGGCAGGCGCATTGATCGACAGCACTCATTACAAACGAGCCGTGGTCGCAATCGCTGCGCTGCTGGTAACGGCCAGCTGTCTGGTGCTGCCCTTCACCTCCTCAGTCAGCCTGATTGCGATAACCCAAGCGGTCAGCGGGATCGCCGCGTCAGTATTTGTTCCGGCAGTTGCTGCCATCTCCCTGGGTATCACCGGCCCCAAAGCGTTTACCCGGCGTACCGGACGCAACGAGACCTTCAACCATGCAGGTAACGCCTGCGCAGCGATGCTGGCTGGCGGCTTTGCTTACCTGTTTGGTCCTATCGCGGTGTTTTATCTGATGGCGGCGATGGCCGTCGCCAGCGTCATTGCAATCAGTTGCGTGTCGGCCAAGGCGATCGATCATGATGTAGCCCGCGAACTGAGTCATGGAGATGCACAGCACGGCGCTCAGCCTTCCGGCTTCAAAGCATTGGCAAGTAATAAAACACTGCTGTTGTTTGCCGCCTGCTGCGCCCTCTTCCACCTGGCAAACGCGGCGATGCTGCCGTTAGTGAGCCAGAAGCTGGCACAGGTGAACCTGCATTTGGCCACACCGTTGACCTCGGCCTGCATCGTCGCTGCCCAGTGGGTCATGGTGCCTGTCGCGCTGCTGGTGGGTGCAAAGGCTGATGTGTGGGGACGCAAGCCACTGCTGCTGGCAGGCTTTCTGATCCTGCCCATTCGCGGCGTTCTTTATGTGCTGTCCGATAACCCTTTCTGGCTGGTCGCCGTGCAACTGCTCGACGGTATTGGCGCGGGATTGTTCGGCGCGTTGTTCCCTCTGGTGGTCAAGGACCTGACGCAAGGGACCGGGCGGTTCAGCGTCAGCCTCGGGATCATCTCGACAATATTCGGGCTGGGCGCGGCGTTGAGCAACGGACTGGCCGGGATCATCGTCCAGAACGCGGGCTATAACGCCGCTTTTCTGACCCTGGCTGCCATTGCTACAGCCGCACTGCTGTTGCTGCTGGCGATGCCGGAAACGCTGACCGCCAAGGAGCATCCGGGAGAAGAGACAGACTCGGCCCTCCCGGCCGCCTGACGCAGCATTACATCACGTCCTGACTGGGCGCTCGCTGCGTGCCCAGTCAGTCACCAGACTGTAACCCACAGCCAACAGCGTCGGGCCGATAAACAGGCCTATGAAGCCGAAAGCCAACAAGCCACCAAATACACCCAGCAACACGATCACCAGCGGCAGGTTACCGCCGCGACTGATCAGGTAAGGCTTGAGCACGTTGTCCACGCCACTGATGATGAACGTGCCCCAGATGGCGAGGAAAACGGCCATGCCGTAGTTGCCATTCCACGCCAGCCACGCGGTCGCAGGAATCCATACCAGCGGCGGGCCCATCGGAATCAGACTGAACATGAAGGTCATGATGCCAAGCACCAAGGCACCCGGCACCCCGGCAATCAGAAAACCGATCAACGCCAGCACAGCTTGTGCGGCGGCGGTGCCGATCACGCCGTTGACCACTCGCTGGACGGTGCCTGCCACCAGATCCAGATAATATTGCGCCCGGTCACCGATCAAACGCTCCAGCAAGCGCAGCACAAAAGCCGCCAGTCGCGGGCCGTCCCGGTAGAAGAAGAACACGAACACCAGGCTCAGGGTCAGCTCAAGAATCCCGCCGCCGATCTGCGCACTGCGCGCCAACAGCCAGTTACCCACCTGGCCGAAATACGGCTTGAGGGTGGTCATCATCGCCGCGCCCTGCTCGTCGATGCTGTTCCAGAATGCGACTAGCCGCTCGCCAACCAATGGAACGCTGCCCAGCCAGCCGGGAGGATCGGGCAAGCCGTCGACCTGGATATCCTTGACCAGTGCTGTCGCGTCACGCACATGATCAGCCAGATTGAAGCCGAGCCAGACCAGCGGCGCAGCGACCAGAACCATCCAGCCCAGACTCAGGATCAAAGCCGCGAGGGACTCGCGGCCGTTTAGCCAGCGTGTCAGCAGGCGCATCAGTGGCCAGCTGGCAAATGCCAGCACCGCGCCCCAGAACAGCGCCGACCAGAATGGCGCCATCACCCAGACACAGGCACCGAGCAGCGCAAGGAGCAGAATCTGCACCAACAGGCGATCGTTATTGAACATGAGCGTTTTCCAAAAGAAGGGTCAGGACATCAGAAGTGAAGCATAACGGCGAACAATGACGACGTCAGTGTTCGCCGCGGACCAGCCTATGAGCTGCGTTCAGCGAATGAGTTCGATAAGCAGGCCAGGTGTGTCGCCGTTCCCCGCTTCCAGACGGGCCGCTCGCACGCCCTTACTGACCAGCGCCTCACGCCAGGCTTCGGCTTGCGGGCCAGATACCGTGGCACGCAGGCTGCTGTCGAGATTAAGACCGCGGGACAGTAGGGTCAGCCATGCGTCCTGAGGGGCACCCACCAGTTTGGGTAGCGCCAGCTTGCCGGTGCTTTTCAATTGCCGAAGCAGCGTACCCGACGTAGGCATAAGCTCGCCCAGTGGCGCGGCGGCGTCGAATTGTTCCACATGCAGATAGGCTCGGCGATTACCCCGGGTGATGCTGTAGAGAGCCACCAACGTGTCGGCTTTTGGCTCGGCCAGACGCAGCAAAAGATAAGCCTGTTGCTCGTCTGCGCCATACAATTTGGAGTTGCCGAATACCTCGTTGGCCCACAGGCTGCTTTCACCGCAGTCCCGGGCCTGACACCAGAACAACAACTCCGCATTTTGCGCCTGCAAGGCTTCACGTGCAGCCGTGAAGGCCTCATAAGAGGTACGTTCAGCAGGCAACTGATAAGTCACGCCAGTGACGTTGCCCCTCGCGCTGACCTGACCGTCAAAACGCAACTGGCCGCTGATCTTGCGGATCGAGCCCATGGGATAGATGCGTTCCAGCTCGGAAGCCGGACGATAATCGACAATTTCGGCGTCGGTGAGCCTTGGCACTACCTGCAAATCACCGCTGCCGGGGACGTCCGCCGCCCATAACGACGTGCTGAGTAAAGATGCACACAACGTCACTCCGAGCGTACGGGTAAAACCAATACGCGCGCTCATCGCGGCACGTTCGGGAAAATAGCGTTAACGGGCAGTTCAAAAAGTGCAGCGATACATAGATCCATCATGATTGATTCCTGTTTCAACTCGCCCAGCCTCGGCAGTTGCCCCTCGCAAGTCAAGGCGTAGCGAAGAAGCGATTGAAACAGTCTGCAACAGCGCCTGCCCCGGCTTCGTCGTTCAAATGCAGATGATGGCCTCCTGACAGGCTCGCCACCTCAAAAGGCAGCCTTGAAAGCAGCGATTCGTTCTGTGCCAGCAACCCTTGAGAAGCTACTACCAAATGTGTCGGACAGCGGATTGCCTCGACGAATGCCGTGGCTTGCTCACGGGTTATGCGAATCGCAGACGGCAGAGTCAGCCGTCCGTCACTGCGCCAGGTGTAACCGCCCGGAACCGGCATCAGGCCGCGCTGGGCCAGCAATTCGGCGGCTTCACGGCTAACGGCGACTGCACCTTTCATTCGCGCGCAAATAGCTTGCTCCTGATCGGGGTAAACCGGTTTGCGCTTGTTGACCAGACGCAGTTGCGCCTGCAATGACTTGCCCAGTTGCCCGGGCGCATTATCAGCATCGCCCGTCGGGGGAATCAGCCCGTCAATCAAGGCCAGTCGCGAAACACGCTCTGGCACCGCTGCGGCGAGGAACACGGATATGATTGCACCCAGAGAATGACCGAGTAGCGAAAACTGCTGCCAGCCCAGTTGCTCGGCGACTTGCAGCACATCGTGAACGTAGTCCGCCAGCGCATAACCTGCACCCGGCGGCCGGTGACTGGAATGACCATGCCCCGCCAGGTCCAGCGCAACGATGCGCAAGCCGTCAAGCCGTGGCGCCAGACGCGCAAAGCTATTGGCATTGTCGAGCCAGCCATGCAGCGCAATCACCGGCTGGCCGTCTTCGGGACCATACAAGTGGGCAGCCAGTTCGATATGCGGCAAGCTCAGGCGGACTTCCTCCACAGAATGGTTCATACCCCAGCGCCTGCGGTCCAGCGGCTGAACAGCGATTTGAGCAACTGTGCCGTCGCCTCCGGTTGCTCGAGTGGAAACATATGGCCACCGGGCATCGACAGATATTCCCCCAGCGGCATGCGCCTGACAGAACGTGCATGATGGCGCATCACAACGCGACTGTGCTCACCACGGACCATTGCCAGCGGGAGTTTGAGCTGGCGGGAAAGACCGGGGCTGGTGTGCGGCACACTGCGGTAAATACTGATTTCCGTGGCAGCGTCGAAACGTAGCCGTAGCTGTTCGCCGTCGCTCTGCAAACCATGCTGCAGATAGGCGTCGAAACACTCGGGATCGAAGCGGCGGAACAGGGTTTTGCCGGAGAAGTAACGACGCGCCGACTCAAGATCTGCAAACGCCTCGCGACGTCCCAGCGTGCGTCCGGCCGGGGTAATGCGGTCAATGAAACCAAATCGTTTGGCGGCGCGGATCATCCATTGATCAGCCAGAGTCAGCACTGGCGAATCGAGCATGACGACGCCGCGATAAAGCTCAGGACAGCGCATCGCGGCGTGCAAGTGCAATACGCCACCCAGAGAATGACCAACTCCCCATACGGGTTCGGGCTGCTCGCGCAAATGGTGAATCAGCTCGTCCACCAGATTCAGCCAGTTATCATCCACCGGAAAACGCGGGTCGTGGGCATGTTGCTCCAGGTGGCTCACGATGTAGTCCGGCGCCAGCGCGGAAAACAGTTTGCCGTAGGTGCCTGACGGAAAACCGTTGGCGTGAGCGAAGAACACCTGTTGCGACATGCCGGAGCACTCATTGAACCAGATCAGTGGTGATTGTGCGCAATGAGCCGATCACTCGGCAATGATCGTAACGGCCATCGAACATGACGATCCGGCCACCGCCCGGCACAACAGGCATCTAGCGTGCGGGAGGTTCCTGCCCCAGCGGTACAACCGCAACAGTCAGCCGGGAGATGCAACTGGCCTTGCCCTCCTCGCTGGTCAAACGGATATCCCAGACATGGGTGGTGCGACCGATGTGTACCGGGTGCGCCACGGCCGTCACCCGACCACTGCGCACGCCACGCAGGTGATTGGCGTTGACCTCGATGCCGACACAAAAATACTTGCTGGTATCGATGCACAGATAGCTGGCCGAAGAACCCAGCGATTCTGCGAGCACCACCGACGCACCGCCATGCAGCAGGCCGTAAGGCTGATGAGTCCGCTGGTCGACCACCATGCTGGCGGTCAGGGAGTTCTCGGTGAATGATTCGAAACGAATATCGAGCAGTTCAAGAATGGTGTTTTTACTCTTGGCATTGAGTTGCTCAAGGTCCGGAGTTTCGTGCCACAGGCTCATAGTCAATCCTTGTCATGAAGCGCTCGAACGCTGAGCGCCGGGAGTTCATCTGCCTTGCTGTTATCACACAAAATGCAATCGAATGTTTTGTGTAGGAGATTGCTCTGTGCCCTGACACAGCGCTGTCGCGAAGCAAACACGGCCCCTGTAGGAGTGAGCTTGCAGATAGACAGCGCGGTGTCAGGGCAAAGGGCAATCTCTTATCAAGATAGCAATAATCAAACGTGCCGAACGCTCAACAACTCCATCGTTCCGGCCAGTGCAAAGTCACCTTTCAATTCCGCCAGACTGGCCGTACTCATTGGCTGAGATTGTTGATGACTGCCGTGCACCGCAAGACCGATAAGGGCCCCCACCAACGGTTGATGGCTGACCAGCAACACATCCTCGGCGGCATAAGCGTCCAGTTGAGCAAGCACCTTGCCTGGATCACTTTCCGGAACAAGCCACGGCACTGTGACCACGGGCTCACTGAAACCCAATGCCTTATGTACCAACTCGGCGGTCTGCTGCGCCCGCACATAGGGACTGGCGAAGATTCGCGTCAGAGGCTTACCCAACAGGTGAGCTGCACTTTGCAGCACCTCCTCACGACCATGGCCTGTCAGCTCGCGTTGCGCGTCACTGCGCGCATGCGCCTGCGCTTCACCGTGACGCAGCACCCATACCTTCACAGCTTGGGCTCCTCATCACGCACCGGGTGCGCGGCAGGAGGAACACTGTGTGGCTTTTCGCCTTCCGGCGCACGAGGAGTCGGCCAGTCAGCAAACGGCCAGGGTTTCTGATCACTGTGGAACGTGCCGAAACGGCCGATCTGCGCAAGAAACTGGCTCAGGCTGTCACCGAAATTCATCAGGCTGCCACTCGGTGCCCCGTAGATCAGGCGATAACCCAGCTGGACCAGCACCACGCCTGCCAGCAGCAGTTCAGCCAATTGCCAGATCACCACGAACAGCACCATCCAGAGGATGCGCAATAAAATGGACTCATCTTGCTTGATTTTGGACTCGTTCAAGATCTTCTCCCTGTATGAGTGTTTCAGTTGAAACCGGTGATGGAGATGAAGTCCACATCCGTTTTCGGCTCGGCACGCATCAACTGCTCTATGACCTGACTCAGCGTACGGCCCTCGAAAAGAATTGCATGCAGGCCCGCGACCAGTGGCATATATACCTGCAGCTCATCAGCCTTGACCTTGAGTACTTTGAGGGTATTGACCCCTTCGGCGACTTCACCGAGCCGATTGACCGCCTCTTCAAGACTCAGGCCCTGCCCCAGCGCAAAACCCACCTGATAATTGCGACTCTTCGGAGAAGAGCAGGTCACGATCAGGTCACCGACGCCCGCCAGCCCAAGAAAGGTCATGGGGTTGGCACCCTGGCTGACCGCAAAACGGGTCATTTCCGCCAGCGCGCGGGTGATCAGCATGCTCTTGGTGTTTTCGCCCATGTCCAGCGCTACTGCCATACCGGCGATGATCGCGTAGACGTTTTTCAGCGCCCCGCCCAGCTCTACACCAAAGCGGTCGTTGCTGGCGTAAACCCTGAACGTCCTGCCGTGCAGCACCTCCTGAACCTGCATACAGAGGTCTTCGTCTTCGCTGGCGACCACAGTTGCAGTCAGTGCATGCTCGGCAATTTCTCGCGCAAGATTGGGACCGGACAGCACGCCAATACGGGCTTGAGGCGCAATGTCTTCGATGATCTGGCTCATCAGTTTGAAGCTCTGCGCTTCGATGCCTTTGGTCAGGCTGACCAGCATCTTGCCGGTCAGACGCTCTACATGCGGCGCAAGTACGCTGCGCAGCGCGCTCGATGGCAGGGCGACAAAAACCAGTTCGCATTCATCCAGCGTCGCCGCCAGGTCTGTGACTGGTTCAACCAGAGGCAGGATTTTAATGCCTTTGAGGTAGCGAGGGTTCTCGCGATTGACACGAATGGCCTCGGCCTGCTCGGGGTCGCGCATCCATTGACGGACGGGACGGCCATTCTCCGCCAGCAAGTTGGCCACTGCGGTACCGAAGCTGCCGCCACCTAGAACCGCAACAGGTTGCTGTGTGGTCATAAAGACATCCATTTAGAGCCATCTCATCTGGCGATGGCGGCATTATACGGAGCATGGCGATGGCGGCCAGTGACAACCTTCATTGCCAGGTGGTTCTTGGTTGTTGAGGCCAACATTTTTGATGCTGTTTACATATCCGTTATCGTGTTGATGGCTGATATTGGTTGCGCTTTTACAGCGCCTCACTTTTGATAGAGCGCAAAAGTAAGCAAAACGCTCTTGCCCCACCACTCGGCACCTCGCTGGTGCTCGGTGTACCCGCCCGCAGATCCTGAACCGTGGGCCGCCGCAACGGGCCATCCATGGCCCAATGCGGCTAACCCGGCGTCCTGCCGGGTTACCCACG